>NZ_JAMPMC010000039.1:0-40317 GCF_028477945.1 Providencia sp. PROV261
CCTGCAATTGCTATTTTCATATAATTCCTATTTATAATCATATTATTTGATTTTTTTTAATAGCTGCTTTATTTGAAATAAGAAAAAATACATAGAAAATATCGGTTTCACAACCAATGGTGATGTATTCATAAATCGCGCTATTGTAATAATAGCTTTTTTTCTATTATTAGGTGACATATTGATTACGATACTAAAAAAATGCTTTAAAACTTTTTGTTTTAATAGCTTTATTTGCTTGTTGTTTAGTCTATTAGAAAGCTCTTTAAAACCAAAGATCACATCATCAATATCGGATGACTTTGCATTTCTTGTTATACTATTAGGATTAAATCTATATAGATATAAGTTTTTATTTATAGAATCTATATACTTTGATTCAAGATATAAGTTTGGGACTAAAATGAAATCTTCATATCGTCTATTATAAGTGAAGCGATTGTTTAAAAACAAATTAGCTTTGAAAAACCTTCCACATGCATGCCAATTATATTTTTTTAGTACGATACTAAATTGTTCACTAGTCATTGGTGTTTTCTTTGAGGTACTACATATATTAACAATAGGTAATGTAAAATCTTTTTCAAAAAAACGTTGGATGTTAAACTCTACAATATCACTATTATTACACTCATAATGTTCTAGGAAAGATTTTAAATAATCATTCGATAATAAATCATCGCCATCTAAAAAGCTTATGTATTCACTATTATTAATACAATAATCTATGCCAAAGTTTCGGGCTGAGCTTAAACCTCCATTTTTTTTCTGAATTAGATTTACATTACTTAAACCAGTAATCATATTTGATACGATTTCAGCAGTGTTATCTGTGCTACCATCATTGACTATGACTAATTGTGCCCAATCTTCTTTTTGAACTAAAAAGGAAGATATACAATCTTTAATATATTGTTCTACATTATAAGCTGCTACTATAATGGTTAGTTTATATAATTTATTCTCTTTCATTAAGTGTTTTCTGTTCAATTTTATTTAAAATTTTTCTATTAGGGATTTTTATTTCTCTATTAATATCATTTATTGAATTAAATAACGGAATGCTGTTTTGGAATGTAATTTGATTTCCAAGCTTAGAAAGAATGAAAACATTAGGAATTGAGATTAAACAAATGCATATACATGCTAATGCAATAATTTTTTTTATATTCTGTGTTTTAAAATTCATTATATATATATAAGCAACTGTGAAACTAATTAGGCTTATAGACCAACCGAAACGTATGGAAAACATTCTATTATACACAAACAATAAAATAGTTAATGAATAAACAATGATAAAATATAATAATGGATTAATATTTTTGTATTTAGAATTTTTTAATAAAGCTAATGTCATTGATATTGCTAAAAATAATTTTAATATAACATATGGGATATAATGTAATAGCTCACTTCTAGTGAGGGTAGACCATTCATTATTACCATATCTATAAGCTTTATTAAACAATGAATCGAGAAATTCAATACCAACTTTTACTTCGAAATTCAATAAAAAATTAATTGTAATAAATAATATTATTAACCCGATAGCAGCGGAAGTTTTCTTTATTATTTTTTTGTCAATTAATACGGATACTAACATTAGCGCTAGAAGTATTATTATAGAACTATGTGCCAGTATTGCTATTATTGAAAATATAAAAAATTGTTTTGTTTTTTTTAAACAATATAGTGATAAAGCGTAATTAAATATAACAATTCCAAGTAAATTTTCAAATGAAAAATAAATAGTAAAAGGCACTCCTGCTAATATAATAAATAAAAAAACAATTATTCTTTTTATGGTGTTTAATTCATAATTTATACATATTAAATAATTATAGCAACCTTTTAATAAAAAATAAAAAAATAAGAATAAAGTTATGAAAGAATAAAAGGAAGCATATAGATTCATAGAATCCATAACTAAAAAAATTGCGAAGCGATACAGCTTAAACTTTGCTAGCGCAAGATAAATATTTGTATTAAAATCACTATAATACCTAACTACATCGGGATAATATTCATTATAATTAATTGTAAAGGAAGATAGCGATAAAATTAATGAAACTGATACAAGTAAAAGCCTAATATTCTTGTTTATTATTAATGTTATAGATAATAATATTAATATAATAAAGGGTAGATATATAGCCAATATACCTAACAATATAGTTGAAGTGATGATTATACTGATGTTACATAATTGACTTTTCATTTTTATTTAAATATGTATTCCAAATTGAAATTCGATAAAGAAGAATGATAAACAGGTAGAATAGGTAGGTGATAGATAGAGTATAAACTGTTAAAATATTTAAAGTATGTAAAAGAATTAGTATTGGTGTATATAAAATAGTGCAATGTATAACGGAGTTTTTAAAGCTATGACTTAAACCAAATGGTACTAATAGACAATTACCAATGAAATGAGATGGAATATTAATTAATATACTGAATATAAGAATGTTTATAATAGGAGCAGTATCTATCATACTATCACCTACATATATTTTAATAATATAAGGAGTCAAAACATATGATAATATAATTCCTAGAATAGAAACTAAACTTAATAGTTTAATAACATTATAAACTTTCTTTATATTTTTTTCTCTAGTTGCGTTAGGATAAAAAGCCTGATTAAATAAATTAAATGGAAGCTGAGCTATACCAACTAATTTAGTAGCTAAATCATAGTAAGCCACAAATTCTTTTTCGCTACTATAGCCCAATAGTAATATGTTGAACCTTTCAACAAAAACAGATGATAATCTAGATAGAAAGAACTGCCAAGAATCACTGAATAAATCAAATATAAGTTTTTTATTTAAAACAAAATTGGTTAATCTAAATTTTATTATTGCTAAAATAAACAAAGAAAAGTTTCCTATTATATAACAAACCGAGAATATCATTGTATATATAATATAGTCATCTTTAGTGCTAACAAATAAAAATACGCTAGAAAGTAATAATAATTTATAAACTAATGTGCCTAAGGAAACATAAAACATTTTTTCAACACCTTGAAAAAACCAATTTATGAAAAATAGGTCACCCACTAAATATATAATACAGCTCAGGTGTAATATTATATTTATATTCTCTCTCAAAGATAAAAAGTATAGAATTAATAAGGAGAGTAAAATTACAAACAAAAAAAGCAATAACTTTATTAAGCATATTGAATAAAATATTGTAGATAACCTTCGTTTGTTTTCACGGTAAATAGCTATCTGCTTAGTTGCAGATATTGAAAACCCAAATTGAATAACGATAGATAGCAGAAAATAAATTGATTGTGTATATACAACGTTACCATAATTTTCTGTTCCTATTGTTTTTATCAAATATGGATAATATATAAAAGGCAGTATCAATATTAATACATTAGAAAATAATAAATGAGTAAAATTTTTTAATATTTTATTAGAGATAATATTTTTTTTCATTTGTTACTTAATAAGTTATTATCTAAGAGGTGTTTTTTAATATTTTCGCTACAACCAAAAGCACTGTAGCTTTCTTTATTAATAAATTCGTATGATTTAAAGTCGATAAAGTTATTTTTTTTGGGGATCATCCAATCATTACCATAATGCCGAATAAAGATTTCTGGGCAATTATCAGGAATCGAAAGTTTTGAAAAATCATCTTTCTTTAATCCAAATATTGGATATTTAACTTGAAAGTAGGAAGTATAGATATTTTTCTCGATAAGAGTGAATTCTTTTTGAGCTCTTTCTTTTCTGAAGTTTGGACACCGATGAATATAAGATTCATCATCACTATCTAAATAGAATATATCAATTTTAGCACCATTTAAATCAAACGATAATTCAACTAATTCTTTATCTACAACTGAAACTGAAATTAGCGTAGCACCTTTATTTTCTATTTCTTCTATAAAATCAGATGTAAACACATTTGTGTTAGTGGTCGCAAAATCAAAGTCATCTGCATAAGTAATATTCTTTTCTCTATAAATACTTAACAATGTCCCAAAGAATGGGATCACTGGAACGCTTAGTGAATTTATTAGGTTAAAAACATTCTCTGCGTGGCTAGCCTGATTTATAATTTTCTTTTTAGGTCTAAATATATTTATAAACTTTAATAGACTAGCTGCTAATTTACTTTTATTTGGTAGGTTTATTAATGTTTGTTTTATTTTTTTCATGTTCATTTGTGAAGTATGTACTGAGGTTGAATTGGTGTATAATATTTTTTAATTGTTGATTGTTTTCATTATTAAAGACATTTTTTGAATATAAAGAGTCTTTTATAGATGATAGAAGAATAGGGAAATGAATGTTTTCCTTTTCCACTCTTGCACACTTATACTGTTTTTTTAGTGTGGCGGCTTTATACCATAAATCATCAGCTTTGGGTGCTAATGATAAAAATAAATCTTTATTCAA
Source organism: Providencia sp. PROV261 (assembly GCF_028477945.1). Lineage (NCBI taxonomy): Bacteria > Pseudomonadati > Pseudomonadota > Gammaproteobacteria > Enterobacterales > Morganellaceae > Providencia > Providencia sp. PROV261. The sequence goes on from NZ_JAMPMC010000039.1 coordinate 4,428, forward strand.
TATAATATTATCTAATGAGTTTATTGGATACGCAATTCCTGAACATCCTGTCGGAATTAGATTAAAAACAGGGTTGTTTTCTGAAGTATTATTATTTATAAATTTATTATAATCAAAACAATTGTTAATTATTTCAAAGTTATGTCCTCTAAAACAAGATACACAGTTATCATTATTGCTTTTTTCTATTAATTTCTCTGCCCAATACTTAGGGTAAATAATATCATCATCAGCTGTTAATATATGAGTTATATTATTAATATCTATTTCATTAAAATATGAAAGTTTTTTATATGAATAAATATTTTCAGACTTTATTTTAATGACAACCCCCCTACTTTCAAGGGGTTTCATCTTTTTAGGTATACCACCAGATTTTTTAATGTCTTCCTCACTAAGCCAAACATATATTGACTTTGGAGGAAGAGATTGCCTAAGCAAACTTTCACAGGTTATATGTAATGTTTTTAATCTCTTATGGTATGAAGTTAAACTTATAACATAAGAAGACTGTGAGCTAGTTGTTGCATTTTTTAATTGGTAGCTATGATGTATTTGAGCTATAATTGATTGTATCCCAAAATAGATTTTTTTAATTTTTTTATTCATTAATTTTTCATCGTGAAATGGCTAAAATAATTTCATTAACTTGAGATAGATAAGTTTCTATTTTTTTTAAATCATCTTTACTAATATTAGATAATTGTTTTTTTATATCTGTTGTTGAAATATTTTCTGTTCTTGGTAAATAAATTACATCGCAGAGAGGTTTTAAATAATCAAATTTACCTTTCCAGTCATCTCCGATAGCAAAAATATTTGCATTATATTTTAAAATATCACTTTCTTTTTGTTCCCAATTATTTTCAGGAAAGACCAAATCAACATATTTGCAACTTAAAACTATTTCAGCTCTTTCTTCATAGGAAAAAAAAGACTTTTTGCCTTTAATGCTATTAAAAGAATCAGATGAAATGCCAACTATTAATCTATCACCTAACTCTTTCAATCTTTTTAGGAGTCTTATGTGACCAACATGAAATAGATCGAAAGTACCATATGTAATGATTGTTTTCATAAAAAAAGTCCATAGTTACCGCACTGGGTTGTCGGATCCCAGAGCGCGATTGAGTTCTGTAAATATGCTTATTAATTGAAAAATCAACATGTAATTCAGTTACAAGTACATTAGTGCATCAAGTTGATGTTATTTGGATATATATTTATATCGCTTTTGCATTACAAATATCAGCTGTGACTCTAAGTTTCCCGCATAAGTTAATTTATCAACATTAATAACGGTATCATTGGTGTTATTAATAATATGGCGAATAACTGCGGAACCAATAAAGCCTGCACCACCAGTAACTAATATTTTCACTGAAAACCTTGGTATTTAATAATTTATTAAGTAAGAATAAATTTAGCTATGGTATAAATGTTTACTGCAATATTTGATCAGCCATAGCTACCGCACTGGGTTGTCGGGTCCCAGTGCACCATCGAATTCTACATTCGTGCTTATTAATTGAAAACATTACGTTTTTACGTAGTCGCTCAATTGATAAGCACGTCTTATCATTCATTACCCTCAAAAGGGCATGCATTTTCGCTGACTCGGTCAAGCGAAAGCGCCTAATAATATCACTAAATATAGTTGCTGACTATCGGTGTGATTGCCTTAGAGAATAGTCTTATTATTTTACTAACTCTCTAAACTCTTGTAAAGAATAGATTTATATTCTTTGGGATTCCTTTGCTGACCGTAGGCAATATTTTATCTGCTATCTTAGGAAATAACCTTATTTTTTATGGATGTATTTTATTCATTCGATTGAGATATATTTCTATACCCGAATATCGAGTTAAGATAAGTGAAATAATTTAGAAATATATCATTTTTATTTTTTGGTTATGCTAATACGCCTTAGTGACGTTAAATTAATAAAGAGCAATAATTAATTTTATTATTTTATTAAATGAATAAAAAAGCATCAGAAATAAACCTTGCTGATAATTATAGTGTGATTTCTAAATAAGTCGAATTTCGACTAGAAATAAAAAACTAGCCGCGAATAATTCAGCGGCTAGTTTTATCATGGATATAACACTTTTATTAATGGCGATTGATTACCATTCGAACGGTACGGTTACCATGACGGAAGCACCAATATCATCACTGGTGTCGTAATCTGTTTTCGATACCCAGACTTTTGCATCGGTGCTGACCATGTTATCAAAGTTATGCCACCAACCTAAATCGACACCCTTGATTGTTTCTGATTTAGGGTAGATTTTGTTTTGTGGATAACTTTCTTTATTGACCTTGGCATAGACTAAACGTGTACTAACACGGTTATCATCGTCAAGGGTATATTCCACTTTGGCTGATAACATACGCCCATCACCACCCATGGCATGACCCAAAGGTGCACCTTGTTGGTAGTATCCATTTTGGTAGATAAAGTGAGTATACATCACGCCGTTTTTGTTCCATTCGGTATGGGTATTAGAACCTTCAATATACCAGCTTAAAGGCTGACCCCATGCAGTATGGTAGCCTTCGATACCCCCCATAAAAGCATTTTTCGATGGGAACATACCGGCTTCATCTTCACCGATCATTTGGCCGTAAACACTGACAGGTAAACCAATCAGCGGGTAGAGTTTGATTTTAGCGTCAAGCCCTGCAAGCTGGTTACCGGGGTCATCATTTTGATCACCTGTGTTATCTTTACCGGCCATCGCATTCCAGAAAGAATTCCAGTTGTTAGGGCGACCTTCACCTCCCCACATGACTACGCGTGACCCCCCTAACTCAAAGAAATCCGTTGGGTTCATGGTCATACGTAAACCAATGAGCTTGGTATGGGGTTGTGAGGAGTACTGCTTAATTTGACCTGCTGTAAGCTGATATTGCCATGAGCCAATCCATGATAACCAAGGGGTTTCAAAAGGACTTTGGTCTGCACGCTGTATTAGGAAACCTGTGACAGGACGTGCTGCATCAGTACGGATCAAGCTACCATCATGGCCTGGCCCCCACCATTGAGGGATCTCACCAAAGCTAACCCATTGGTTCCAAATTTTCACGCCGCCGTAAGAACCATTAAGGTTATAGTCAGAGCTATTTTCAACACGTAACGCTCGTTCAGCATTCGCTTTTAAATTTAAATCGACATCATCGGTGCTGTAATTACCTTCAACGGTATAACGGAAATCACTGTATTCGCTTTGCGCGAACCCCTGTGGCATGGATGGCTTACTCGTTGACAGGTAGGTTTGTAATTGGAGGTTATTTTTAGTGCGACTGAGTTGTTGCTTAATACGCTGCACAATCGCTTCTTGTTCACTATTGGTGATATTTGCATTATTAAGTGAGCGGGTAATTTCTTCTGAAGATAGGGGCCATGTAGAAAGGCTGATTTGAATAACATTACGTTCTGATAACCATGCAAGGTCGTTTCGTAAGTTATTATCCGGTAGAACGAGACCCCCAGCAAGAGTATTGCCACTCATTACGCCCAATACCGTTAAAATGGCCAACTTGGTAAGCTTGATTTTTTTCATTGATGAATCCGTTGAGTTGAGTCGTCTAATTTTTTGTGTTTTAGCGCGAAAATAGGCGCAAAAGTAATAAGTAAATTCCGAACACGAGTAAAGTACGATATCGCCCACAATTATCTTACTGTTCTATTTGACGTATTAGTTAGGCATGTGTGCGGTGTTTTTTTTATATAATAGGCAAACTCTGAATAAATAAAAAGCAGATTATAGGCGCATGCGGTAAATTGCCTTTTTATGATGATATATCACAACATAATTAAAACAGTAGGCTAGAGGAACTATTTGTCTTATTTGGTGATACTGACTGTCTTAAAATGATTGAATAGCAAATTGATTAAACGGATTTCAATTAAGTGGAATTACTTATATTGGCGCCTTAATCAAATGAATATTAAGGCGCCGAGAGTTAATTGGGATTATCGACCATGCTCGGGTAACCAAATTTGCAAACGGAGGCCACCAAGTGGGCTATCGTCTGCTTTTACCCAGCCTTTATGCTGTGAGATTGCGGTTTCAACAATCGCAAGGCCTAGGCCAGTTCCGCCAGTCTCCCTATCGCGTGCTTCATCTGTACGGTAGAAAGGGCGGAAAATGTGTTCGCGATCAGCGGGGCTAACTCCTGGGCCATCATCATCGACAGTGATTAAGATGCCGTTGTTTTCCTCTTTAAAATTGACCGCAATGTGGGTATTTGAGTAGCGAAGGGCATTGCGAACGATATTTTCAAATGCACTGCCTATCGCCGATGGATTGCAATAAATCGGCCATGGGCCTGGCGGGGCGGTTACATCTAACGTTTTATTCATCTGCTCTGCTTCAAAGCGAGCATCTTCTAGAATATCGCCCCATAATTCATCGGCTTTAATATTCTCCCTTAAGATCTCATTTTTGTGCTGGCTACGTGATAGCACGAGTAAGTCATTGATCATACTATCTAGGCGATGCGTTTCGGTTTCGATACGTTCTAGCTCTTTACTTTCACCATGGCGGCGGCGTAAGAGTGCTGTTGCCAGTTGTAAGCGTGTGAGTGGCGTCCGTAGTTCGTGCGAGATATCAGAAATCAGTCGTTGTTGGGCAGTGACCATGCCATCAAGCGCGCTAATCATCTGGTTAAAACTGTTACCGGCAGAAAGAAACTCTTGCGGCCCCGATTCAAGTTCAGGGTGTGGTCGTAAATTGCCTTTTGCGACATCGTCTGCTGCCATTTTTAATTTACGGGCAGGGCGTGCCAAGCTCCATGATAACCAAAGTAATAATGGGGCGCTAATCAGCATAGTGGCAATTAATAACAAGAATGGCCGGTCAAACAATAAGTTAATAAAGTCTGATTGTGGGCTATTGGCTGGGCGAACTAAATAGAGTTGGTAATGGTCTTCACCGTCGCGAATGGAAAAAGGCCCAAGAATTTCCGCGCGACCATATTTTTTCTTTTTCGGGTGATCGGCATTGTCGGATTGCCCGATAAAGTTACGGATCACTTGCATTTCACTGGGCATCGCCCCGATAACACGTCCTTCACTGGTCACAATGATCAGACGTTGCCCCGGAGGCGCCCATTTTTTGATGGAATTAGAAATCCGCCTCCACCAAAGAAGGTCATTCATCGGCGCCTGTGCAAGTTCGGCTTCGATGTGTTGTTCAAGCATTTCCCCTTGGCGCTGCTCACTTTCCAGAAGGGAAGTGAGCTGCCGAGAGTCTAGCTTGGGTACCATCAGCACTAGCATTAACACTAGTGCGAGGGTAAACCAGAAAATTGCAAATATTCTTGCGGTTAAGCTATTTATCATGTTGCTGAAACCATCAAGTATCCACGACCACGTAAAGTTTTAAACCACGGTTGACCATCTGTACGCTCTGGCAATTTACGGCGTAAGTTAGAAATGTGCATATCAATAGCACGGTCAAATGGCGTTAAGCGTTTCCCAAGAACTTCTTGGCTTAGATGCTCTCTTGAAACGACTTGACCGAGGTGCTGAGCTAATAAATAGAGTAGCGTGAACTCAGTACCTGTTAGGTCTAGAATTTCGTTATCAAAGCTGGCCTCTTGGCGACCAGGGTTTAATTGTAGCTTATCAACTTGCAGAACAGGCGTATTGCTATTGTCGCCCTGATTCTGTTCGCTCCAATTAGAACGGCGCAATAGTGCACGGATACGGGCAACGAGTTCGCGGTCATTGAAAGGTTTAGGAAGATAGTCATCTGCACCTAACTCAAGGCCTAACACTTTGTCTAGCTCACTACCGCGAGCGGTTAACATAATGACAGGAGTTTGGTGGATTTGACGCAACTCTTTTAATGTCTCAATACCATTTTTCTTTGGCATCATGACATCAAGTAATAACAGATCAATGGACGAGTCCAGTTGTTGTAAAGCCTGTTCACCATCATAGGCGATGACAACGTTGAAACCTTCCATTTCGAGCAGTTCTTTTAAGAGCGACGTGAGTTCACGGTCGTCATCAACTAATAGGATTTTATGCATGTGTTTAAGTCCTCCAACTGCCAAAATACGATAACAATCTTCATGATTCCATGACTTTACGTTCTTTTACATGCTCTGACGCTAGTTTGCAGCCACCGGCGTATAGTTGTCCACATTGAATCACGAGCACTGTCCGAGAACAAGGAGTCAGAAATGCAAAGAACAGCACAAACAACAGTAATGTTGACGTTAGCCTCTGCATTCATTTTCGGCTCAGTGACGGCTTTTGGGGATACACCAGAAAATGTGGCACAAACTGGTGATGGTTCGACTCCCCTAATGTTGCAAATGCAAAATGAGCCTACCTCATCAGCGTTGGCTAAACTTCAGCATTATGAGCTGTTTGGTAGTGAAGAACGCACGAGTACATTTATGTTTAATGGTATCACGTTAAATGAAAAACAGCGCCAGCAATTACGTGATTTAATGGCAACACAACGCCGTTATCAATTTGATAACCCAGTTTCAGTGCAAGAGCGTGAAGCATTGCACAGTTTAATTACCGCAGACGACTTCGATGAGCAGGCAGTACGTGCCCAATTAGAAAAAAGTTTGCAAAAAGAATTAACTCAGCGTGTTGAAATGGCGCGAATTCATCATGAATTGTATCAGTTATTAACACCTGAGCAGAAAGCCCAACTTGAGCAGATCCATCAACAAAAAATGTCTCAATATCAGGCTTTGCAATAACTCATTGAATGAAATTTATTGAGTACCGAATTCTCTTGATCGTAGTAGTGAAGTAGCAATAAGTGAAGTTTTTTCCTTGCCATAGACACCATCCCTGTCTTTTACAGCCCCTTTTAGGGGCTTTTTTTTTGCGCTTAGCTTTTAAAATAAAAAATGGATCCCTCTCTATGCTTCCCTTTTGATCACCCTGTTTATGAAGGTTTTTATCGATAATATAAACATGCTGAGCAAATAATATAGGTTCTGAAACAACGGCAAAGGCGCTCTTTGGTGCTTCTATTTTTAATCATCAAGTGGACAAAGCCCTGCGAATTTTATCCTATCTTAGTGTTGTGCGTTTGGTCGATCGCCGCTTTGTGGTGAATTGTTCAGACTCGACTCTACAGAAACTGATTATTTAGTTAATTATTTTGGATAAAGCGAATTATTATTCCAATGATTTTGCTATTAAGACAAAAAACGGGTTAAATTCATTTTATGAAGATGATCTCACTCTATTCCTATTGTTATTTTGCTCAAAATTCATAGTCTTTATGCCGTAAAATTGTTGTGTGTATTGCAAAGGAAAATAATATTATGAAAATGAAGGCTCTTGTTGCAGTCGCTGTCTCTGCTGTCATTTTGACGGGATGTAAAAACTTAGACCAAGGCATGCTAACTAACTCTGGTATGCAATTATTCCAAGCCGCTACTTTAACGGATGGTGACGTTAAGCAATTAAGCGACCAATCTTGTAAAGAAATGGACGCACAAAATAAAATTGCACCCGCGTCAAGCAAGTACTCTAAACGCTTAGATAAAATTGCTAAATCATTAGGCAATGAAATTGATGGCACACCAGTTAACTACAAAGTTTATATGACTGATGATGTGAATGCTTGGGCAATGGCGAATGGTTGCGTTCGTGTCTATAGCGGCCTGATGGATATCATGAATGATAACGAAGTCGAAGGTGTATTAGGTCATGAAATGGGCCACGTTGCACTCGGCCATACACGTAAAGCAATGCAAGTTGCTTATGCCGCGGTTGCCGCGCGTACCGCAGCAGCTTCAGCGGGTGGCGTTGTTGAGCAACTCAGCTCTTCACAATTAGCTGCGCTGGGTGAAAAACTGATTAACTCTCAGTTCTCTCAACATCAAGAGAGCCAAGCGGATGATTTCTCTTATGACTTGCTGAAAAAACGCGGTGTTAAAACTGACGGCTTAGTCACTGGTTTTGAGAAATTAGCTCAAATGGGTAGCAAAGAAAGCAGCATGTTCGATTCTCACCCACCGTCAGCAGAGCGTGCACAACATATCCGTGACCGTATCGCGGCTGACAAAAAATAATTATTTATTCAGTTAGAATAATATTGAAAAGCAGTAGAGGTGCCGCCTTTACTGCTTTTTTTGTATCTTCATTTGTGTTGATCTTGTGATCATGCCATTAACTTTTTGCTAATAATCTATTCTTTGCTGTTTATCTGCGAATGTTGTCTCAAAAAAAACGAAATCAGACCTTGCTGCTTGCACTCTAAAATAACTCCGCCTATTTTGATGCTTGAATTTCTTTTTGGGTGTATTCGCTAAAAAAATAGCTACCCTATTTTTTGTCGTGGCTGGGTAGCAAAAATAAAATAACGATTCGCAAGGAATAAAAATGGAAAAAGCTCAGAGGATTTCTTTGCTAGCAAAAGGCATGGGAATGTTGCTGTCATTTACTTGTCGTTTATTAACGGGCGTACGTACCCGTTGGGTTGGTTGCCAACCGGCAATGACACCACGTATCTATTATGCTAACCATTCCAGCCATCTTGATGGTTTAGTTATTTGGGCTGGATTACCTCCTTTAATGCGCCATGCTGTTCACCCTGTCGCCGCAAGAGATTATTGGGATAAAACGCCCTTTCGACGCTATCTAGTCAATAACGTTTTTCGCGCTGTTTTAATCGACCGTAAAGGTGATGGAACGGCGAAAGAGAATGTCTTAGAGCCACTTGAGGCGATATTGGAAAAACAAGAATCATTGATTTTGTTCCCAGAAGGTACGCGCGGGGATGGCGAAGAATTAAGTCATTTTAAAAGCGGTATCTATCACTTAGCCAAAAAACACCCTCATGTTGAAGTGGTGCCTGTGTACCTTGAGAATTTAAATCGCGTACTACCAAAGGGGTCGAAGTTGGTTGTGCCGGTGATCTGCTCTGCGGTTGTGGGCAAGCCATTAGCCCCATTAGGCGAGGATGAACCAAAAGCCGTATTCTTAGAGCGTGCGAAACTCGCACTAGAGGAGTTGATGCCATGAGTAGTATTTGGGATAGCGAAATCGTGTTATTGCTATCAGGTGTCTTTAGCATACTTGTGGTCGCTAGTATTATTGGCGGGATCCTCGCTTACCGTTATTCAGGGGATAACAGCAATCCAACCATTGATAACTTGAATGCTCGGATCCGAGCTTGGTGGTTAATGTGTATTGTCTGTGTACTCGCCGTTGTGATTGGCAATATCGGTGTCGTGATTTTATTTGCACTGATCTCATTTTTTGCATTGCGGGAGTTTATTACCTTAACACCGACTCGGCGTAGTGACCATGAAGCCCTATTTTGGTGCTTTTTTATTTTCCTCCCTCTGCAATATGTTTTAGTCGGCATTCAGTGGTATGGCATGTTCTCAGTCTTTGTGCCGGTGTTTGTGTTCCTTTTCTTACCTACTCGCATTGCCTTAGCGGGAGATACGTATCATTTCCTCGAGCGTACCTCAAAAATTCAGTGGGGGATGTTAGTCGCGGTATTCTGTTTAAGCCATGTGCCAGCCTTGTTGATGTTGAATATTCAAGGTTATGAGGGGGAAAACGTCAAACTGCTGCTGTTCTTGATTGTGGTTACGCAACTTTCTGATGTGCTGCAATATGTGTTTGGAAAATTGTTTGGCAAACATCCTATTGTGCCAAAATTAAGCCCGAACAAAACCATTGAAGGCTTTGTTGGTGGCATTTTATCTTCCGTGCTAATTGGTATCTGCTTGTATTGGGTAACCCCATTTAGTTGGTGGGCAGCAGGGCTAATGTCACTGGCGATTACCCTAATGGGCTTTGTGGGAGGATTATGTATGTCTGCTATCAAACGCGATAGCGGCATCAAAGATTTTGGCGCCATAATCGAAGGGCACGGCGGGATGCTAGATCGTATCGACTCTTTATGCTTTGCCGCGCCAATCTTCTTCCATCTAACACGCTATTTTTATACTTAATCTGAGGCCTGTGCCTGATGACTCCAAGTATTGGCCTTTGAAAATGGAGCCCCGTTGGTTAACCATAACCGCTAACGGGGCTTTTTTGTTTCTCACTCACTCAATCAATCAATAAACGCTTGAGCCAAAACGGCTCAGTTGCGTAGTTTCGCTTTGGTTTTGAGAAAGCCAGTGAATATTTATTTTTTATCGTGTGGGTAGTAGGCGCCTCTGTTTACTTTTAACTCGCAAGGTTAAGCTTCTATGTTACATAAATGCTATGATATGCACTTAATTTTTGTTTCGAAGTAAGACAACACCCGCTATAGTGAGCCTCTGCTTCTGCGGCAATCCGTTTTATAGACTAAAATTGTGTAAGCTGGATCACAATAAACAAGCAAAGCTTGATAGAAAGCAGGTATAGATAGGTTCCTTTATCTTATTATAACGCTAGGTGAATCAATTCAGCATGAGTTGTTTATAACAGAATGTACGTTAGAAAAGTACGATATCATTGTGTTTTTCATCGATTTGCAATTTATATTCATTAATCAGAGGTCATCATGGTCAAACAGATTAAAAGAATTGGGGTACTAACAAGTGGTGGTGATGCACCGGGTATGAACGCTGCAATCCGTGGTGTTGTACGTGCTGCATTGAGCGAAGGTTTAGAAGTCATGGGTATTTATGATGGGTATCTAGGCTTATATGAAAACCGTATGAAACAGCTAGATCGCTATAGTGTTTCTGACATGATTAACCGCGGTGGCACCTTCCTTGGCTCGGCTCGTTTCCCTCAATTCCGCGATGAAAAAGTTCGTGCTGTTGCCATTGATAATCTGAAAAAAAATCATATTGATGCGCTGGTGGTGATTGGTGGTGATGGCTCTTACCTAGGGGCGAAATCACTGACAGAGGCAGGTTTCCCCTGTATTGGTTTGCCGGGAACCATCGATAATGATGTGGCGGGAACGGACTATACCATTGGTTATTTCACCGCACTTGAAACGGTAGTGGAAGCGATTGACCGTCTGCGTGACACCTCGACGTCTCATAAACGTATTTCGATTGTTGAAGTTATGGGGCGCTATTGTGGCGATCTGACGCTTTCGGCTGCGATTGCGGGGGGTTGTGAGTTTATCGTTCTGCCTGAAAATGAAATGTCATTTGACCGCGAAGAGCTGTTATCTGAGATAAAACAAGGCATTGAGAAAGGTAAACGCCATGCCATTGTGGCAATCACAGAGCATGTTTGCGATGTTGATGAGCTAGCGAAATATATTGAAGCGGAAACGCATCATGAAACACGCGCAACGGTATTGGGGCATATTCAGCGTGGTGGCTCGCCAGTGGCTTATGACCGTATTCTCGCATCGCGCATGGGAGCCTACTCTATTCAGCTATTATTAGAAGGTTACGGCGGTCGTTGTGTCGGTATTCAAAATGAAAAACTGGTTCACCACGATATCATTGATGCTGTAATGAATATGAAGCGTGTATTTAAGAAAGAGTGGTACGACACAGCGAAAAAACTGTATTAATCTCTACCTCTACGATTGCAAATCTCACCTGTGCGGTGCCGTTTCAGTGCCGTGCAGGTTTGATCTCTCCGCCTGATCTTTCTGTCTTATATTCTTTTGTTGCATAATTTGTCATTTTTAATTATTTCATGTTATTGATGAGATCTGTCAGCCTTCCTTAACAATTGATTGATGAGGAATGGAAGAATGGCGAGTAAATGGCAGGTAACAACCACATTATTATTAGCGCTCACAGCAAGCGCATGGGCAAAAGACATCCAATTATTAAACGTTTCTTATGATCCCACTCGAGAATTCTATCAGCAATATAACCAAGCCTTTAGTCAGTATTGGAAAGAAAAAACCGGGGATACGGTAACTATCCGTCAGTCTCATGGCGGGTCAGGAAAGCAGGCCACTTCTGTTATTAATGGCTTAGAAGCGGATGTTGTGACGCTGGCTTTAGCCTACGATGTGGATGCGATAGCGAAGAGTGGACGTATTGATAAGAATTGGATCACTCGTTTACCCGATAATTCCGCACCTTATACCTCAACGATTGTTTTTCTTGTGCGTAAAGGAAACCCTAAAAATATCCAAGATTGGGATGATTTGATCCGTAAAGATGTTGCGATTGTCACGCCAAATCCTAAAACGTCAGGTGGTGCACGCTGGAATTACCTCGGTGCTTGGGGGTATGCATTAGAAAAAAATCATCATGACCCAGAGAAAGCCAAGCAATTTGTTAAACAGCTTTATCAAAATGTTGAGGTACTAGATTCAGGTGCTCGCGGGGCGACAAATAGCTTTGTTGAGCGGGGAATTGGGGATGTGTTGATTGCATGGGAAAACGAAGCGTTATTAGCGATTAATGAGCTTGGTGAAAATGGCCAATTTGAAATTGTGACGCCAAGTATCTCAATTTTAGCAGAGCCAACAGTGGCCGTCGTTGATAAAACCGTTGATAAGCGCGGGCGTAGAGAAGTGGCTCAAGCCTATTTAGAATATTTATATTCGCCTGAAGGGCAAGAGATTGCCGCGAAAAATTACTATCGACCACGTAATGAGGAAGTGGCTCAGAAATATCAGCAGCGCTTTCCGAAGTTGAAATTATTTACAGTGGACGATTTGTTTGGCGGTTGGGAAAAAGCTCAAACAACGCATTTCTCTAACGGCGGCGTATTTGATGAAATAAGCCGTCGCGATTAGTTGGTTAGGTTTTAAGCTGAGTTATTGTAAATAAATCCATTGCCTTAAGTGAAATAAAATGCGTTAATTAACTTAAGGCAAATTAATGGAAAACCAAGAACGTGTCATCACGGCGGGCATCATCGACTTCCCCTAAATGGGAATAAACAAGGGCTGATCTCCGCCTGTTGTCCATTTTATCATTCACAAGATAATCAATATCAAAAAGACCGCACTGCTGAATTTGTGTCTATCTAACCGGATATTCGATCTTACTTAGGCAAAATATTACCCATGTCGAAAAACTATGCTGACATTACTACGCCAATTATTTCTGAAAAATAATCAGTATTCCGCGCTTATTTCTTACATCTCTCTTTGTGTGGGGGTGATTTTTTATTATCTGACAGTCATTCTTCAAGTTTTTAGGACGCTATACACTGAACAGAACGGCTTTTATGAAGTCACATACGCGTTTTTTAAAGTCGTGAATTTTGCCTTGCTCGCCTATGTAATTATACTGGCGCCGGTATATTACTATTACCTTAAAACGCGAATTCATTTTTTTTATCGCGTGTTACTGTATTTTATATTACCGTGTTTTATAACTTCTGTTATTTGGTATTTTCGTTTGTACTCTCTATCGCCTAAATCATATAACTCCCCAGAGTTATCACTTGCATTCGTTGAGCACATTATATTTTTTTGTTACATACAAGGCCTGTCGATTGTCATGACTGTACCTGCAATCATGACAGATTGCGTGCTGAGTATACTCAGAAAAATAATCGCTCTAATTTATGGGGCGTTTTCTTCAAAATAAAAAAATCGCATACTCTTAGCGCTATATCCTGACGAGCATTCATCGCATTGAGGATTTTAAGCGAAACTTATATCTGTTGAACAATACTCGTTGCGGATACCCAAAAAAGCTTTTTATAGTGAGAGTGACTGACTTGTGAGGGAGAAGTCAGTCACCGTTTTTTAGCTTATTGCCATACGTATTTGACACCCAGTTGGCCTAGGTAGAATGTCTGGCGGTTGTTGCTGCCAGAGGTGATCCCCGCCCCTTTTGGGTTTTCCCATGTACTTGGCTCAACGGCAAATCCGCCCCATAGCGTCAGTTTTGGGGTCAAATTATAGAAAACTTGGGTGCCGACACGATAGCCATCTTTCACTTTCTGGGTCGTGCGCTGGTTACTATCATAGTTGTGCTCGTTCAGGTAATAGCGGAAGTACGGCATGATGCTCCAATCCTGATTCAAGGTCACTGGGAAGTAGCCGCGGATCTGGTTTTGTTCCCATGTTTTATTGAAGTCTTTATCCCACGTCCAGTCGGTATACATGTACAGTTTGGCGGTGGCGGAATCATTGATCTTATAAACAATACCGTGCTCAGATTCCCATTCATAACTATTGGGCGCATGGAAGTTGTCATAATGATAAAAGGCATCCCAGAAATTAAATGCCCATTTGTCGTTAAAGTGATAAGTACCACTAGGCATCAACCAAAAGAGTGTATTCGATGGGCGAGCCATAGTACCTGGTGCGGAATCATTAGACTCTTTACGGTAGGTTACGTTTAAGTTGAATTGGCCTACATCGCTAGAATACATTTTTCGTGTCGCACCGATTTGAGTACGGTTACGAATAAATGAGTCTTTTGAGGTTGAAAAGTTGTGGTTGTAGCTTCTTAACGACTCTTTGTGCTCAAGAAAAAAGCTCCATTTAGATTCAGGGTTTGACAGAAACAGTTGGCCGATCATGGTGGTTTTGTCGTAGACCTTACCGCCGCTGGTATTATGGTGCCCTTCAAATTTCTCCAGCTCCATATAGACATTGGAGGTAATGCGCCAGTAGTCATTATTCACCGTCTCAACAGCTAATGCAGACGTTGTTAGTGTTGTGGTGGCGAGAAAGAGTAAACCATTCAAAGATGTTTTCATGATGATCCTTTAATTTTTAATTATTGTTTATGAAATAGCAGTGTCAGTTTATTTAGGGTGTAGCAACCAGCCCTTGATATCGCTTTGGATATCAAGGCTGGGAAGAACCTTGTTTAGAAAATAAATTAGTGAGTCGTGTTGTAGGTTTCACCGTGACCATAAGGAAACAGAATTTTGTTACCTTGTGGATTTTTGATGTTAACGGGTAATAGCCCTTTTGGTGGATTTAGAGGTTGTGCCTGTGGATTTGCAAATAGCGTACGTAATCCACTACGAATGTTGGTTTCCAGTGAATTACGGTTGTTATTGGTGATATCAAACCCTGTAATACCGTAGATAGCGATATTCGCTTTGACGCCTTTTAGGTAAGCGATGTCATATGGGTTACGTGATGAAATAACGACAACCGGAATATTCGCTTTGTTAGCTTCATCAATCACCAATTGTGCATTAGCAGGGTTATCTTTTAGGTTATATGTCGTCAGTAATACGAGATCTTGGCCTTTTAAGAGCGATTGAACCTCTTTTGCACTAAGCGTATTTTCAGCCAGTTTGATCATTGCAGTTTGGCTCTCAATCGCGACACCCGTTTCATTAGCAATATCATTTAAGTGCTTTTGAATTAATGTGTTACGTGGGGTTTCATCAGAAATCACCAGAATGCGATTTTGTGGTTTGAGAACATAAGGTAGAATATTATCGTTTTTAATCAGTGTGATAGCTTGCTCGGAAACCATATTTTCTAAGTCTTTATGGCTCTTTGAGGCGACAACAAGTTGAGCATTGTTTAAATCAACAGGCTGTGCGGTGATCTCCTGCTGTAACTTTTTCAGCACGACACGTTTTGCCGACTCATCAATCCGTTTCCTTAACTCAGGATTTTTCTTGGCTTCGCTCTCTAGGTGGCGATACATATTGTCTAAGCGTGTTACCGCTTCGCTATCCCACATTTTAATTGGCATAAGGATAATATCGGAGCCTGCTAACAGTGACGTTTCCACAGCCCAGTTCATATCAAAGTTATCAGCGATTGCTCCCATATCCATAGCATCGGTGATGATAAGACCGTTGTATTTGAGTTCATCACGTAAAACACCGTGCAGGATCGGCTTGGAAAGCGTGGCAGGAGTGCCAACCTCTTTTCCTGATAATGTTTTGATTTTGTTGTTATCTAATGCAGGCACAATAATGTGTGCTGTCATTACCGCATCAGCACCATGACTCAGCGCATATTGGAACGGCGGTAATTCTGTGGAGCGCCAAGCTTTAGCATCGGAATTCACTACGGGTAAGTCGACATGAGAGTCAGAGGAAACATTACCGTGTCCGGGGAAGTGTTTCAGTGAGGTCAATAAATTATATTTGTGGATCCCTTTGATGTAATTGGTTGATAGCGCTTCAACAAGCTCTTTGTTGTCGGAGTAAGAGCGGACACCAATGACAGGGTTGTTTTGGTTGTTATTGACATCAACAACGGGGCCAAAATTGATATTAAAGCCAAGGCTAGATAATTCATAGCCATGGATCATACCCGTCAATTCCGCTAGAGCTGGGTTACGTGTTGCCCCTAATGCCATATTGCCAGGCATTTCGGTGCCGACACGGAGGCGAGTCACATAGCCGCCTTCTTGGTCAGTACCAATAAAGAGTGGCAAATTACTCCGTGAGGCTTGTAGTTGATTAATTAATTCAACGGTTTGTGGGGTATCAATAAGGTTTTCACGGAATAAAATAACAGAGCCTAAATGGTATTGATTAATGACCTTAGCGACTTCGTCATTCATCGCTAGAAATGGTGCAGGCTCGCCTTTGCTGTCTTTATTCCAATAACGGAAATCCAACATAAAAAGTTGGCCGATTTTTTCAGCTTCAGACATGTTTTTCACAATTTCATCAGCTGATTTTTGTTTATCTTTCCACAATTCGTTGAGTTGTGTTTGCGAAAGGGGGGCGGCTAACGACATTGCACTGAGTAAGCACAGAGAAAGTAGAGTCAGATTTTTCATCGAATCAGTCCTTGGTTATTTTTCGATGAATAATAAGTATCGTAAATTAATTGTAAAGTGAGATTAATCACAGTTAAGACTATTCTTATCCGTTATTAAATAAGAATAGTCGATTATTTAATAATTGAGAAGTCTGCAATTATCTTATTGATTTTAAATGGGTAAGTTATCTGGAATAATCAGCGAAATTGTAGAATAATTCCGTTTTGGAATTATTTCTTTATGTGATCTTGACGATAAAGTCGACGAAATAAATTAATCATCTAAATGGTTATCTTACGCTCTAATTTTATTCTGATTAATATGTTAAGTATAATTTTATTGTTTTTATTAACGTGAAATAGAGGGTTTAATAAAAAAGTCGCAGAAAATTTCTGGCGACTTTTTTAAAGTTATAAAATAAGAAGGTGGTACGCTGTTTTATCACTGCCAGCTATATTTGAAGCCAATCTGTCCTAAATAAAAGGTTTGCCTGTTATTGGTTCCAGAAGTCATATCATCATCTTTTGGGTACTTCCACTGTGTGGGTTCAATAGCAGCACCCCCCCATAAAGTCAGTTTTGGCGTTAGCTTGTAGGCTACCTGCGTACCAATACGATAACCATTTTTTACTTTCTGAGTTAAGTGTTTGCGCTGATCATAACTGCTTTCATTCAGGAAGTAGCGGAAATAGGGGGAAATTTCCCATTGATCACTCAGCTTAATGGGTAGGTACACCCTGATCTGATCTTGCGAGAAAATGTTCTTGAAATCTTTATCCCAAACTCTATCACTGTATAACGTCAGTTTTGCCGTAATCGTGTCAGAGTATTTATAGGTGACACCATGTTCAGCTTCCCACTCATAGTTGTTTGACTTTAAAAAGTTACTGTAATAGTAAAAAGCATCCCAGAAATCGAATGACCATTTCTTATTAAAAGCAAAGCTACCTGCCGGCATTAACCAATATAAGCTGTTGGATGAGCGTGATAGGGTGTTGGGTGCAGAATCATTGGACTCTTTACGGTAGGTGCCGTTTAGGCTCAATACGGCGTCTGTACTACGATAAAGTTGGCGTGTGGCTCCAATTTGAGTTCGATTGCGAATATAGGAATCACGAGACGTTGAAAAATTACGCCCATAGTTGCGTAAGGATTCTCGATGTTCTAAATGGAAGCTCCAAAGTGAAGATGGGTTAGTGAGGCTAAGTTTACCGACCATACTGGTTTTATCGAAAACTTTGTTATCAAAACTATCCCGTTGACCGCGGTACTCTTCAAGTACCATATAAACATCAGTATCAACATGCCAATAATCATTATTTGTTTGAGATACCGCAGTTGCAGGTAGTATTATTGCAGTGCTTAGAATTAAACCTTTTAAATATTCCATAATCATCCTTATAGCGAATGTTTTATTTTATAAACGCCGATGACAATATTTCTTAAATAGGTGGCGACCATTGTTTGTTGATATTAATGAGATGATTAATCTATTTATTTAAATATCTTTTTCATAAAGATAAATAGATAAAACAATAATCACAAACGAGGTCAATATAATGTTGGGAGATAAGAGGTGTCCAGTATTCTCAAACGGAGGTATAACAGGAATAATCAAGTTTATTAGTGAGATGTGTGGTTTTTTATATTGATGATTTGAAGTTTTTTTCTATTGGGAATAAATAAAATATTGAAAGAGTAATTTGCATTAAGGAATTTCTGTTTTTGTGATCGTATTAAGTTAATATAATCGTTTCAAATATAATTATTTATTATTCCTTAATAGGGGGATTATGTTTTTAATTATGGCATTAAATAAAAAAACCGCCAATAAATATTGGCGGTTATTATCAATGAAATATAAATTATTTGGCTTTTTTAGCTTCAGCAGCTGCTTTAACGATAACAGCAAACGCATCTGCTTTAAGTGATGCGCCACCAACAAGTGCACCATCGATATCCGGTTGAGTGAATAGCTCTGCTGCATTGCCTGCATTGACTGAACCACCGTATTGGATGATGACTTGCGCAGCAACCGCAGCATCTTTTTTCGCAATATGGTCACGGATAAATTTATGAACAGCTTGAGCCTGAGCTGGCGTCGCTGATTTACCTGTACCGATAGCCCAAATTGGCTCATAAGCGATGACCGCATCTTGGAATGCTTGGGCGCCTAGTGTATTGAGTACAGCGTCGATTTGGCGAGCGCACACTTCTTCTGTTTTACCTGCTTCATTTTCTGCTTCGCTTTCACCGATACAAAGAACAGGAACCAAGCCTTGCTCTTTCAGTACAGCAAATTTTTTAGCAATAAACTCATCGCTTTCTTTGTGGTAGGTGCGACGCTCTGAGTGACCGATAATAATGTATTTTGCGCCGATATCTTTGAGCATTTCGGCAGATGTTTCACCAGTAAATGCGCCGGAAAGATTGACGTCAACGTTCTGTGCACCTAGGGCGATACGGCTACCTGCAAGCGCATGTTTTGCTTGAGTCAGATAAATAGCCGGTGGCGCAATTGCCACGTCACAGCCATCAACACTGCTCAGCTCGTTGCGTAGGCCAGCAATCAGGTCATTAACCATGTGAGTGCTGCCGTTCAGTTTCCAGTTACCCATTACCAATGGATGTCGCATGTTGTTTCCTCCAACCAGAGAGTTTGATTTATCAATAAGTGACTCGCTGCTGTGTAACACGGGGTGCAACGAGAAAAATTTTTCTGTTATGGACCTTAAAAATTTAGGTGTTAAGTATAAAGAGAATACATAACAATAGCTTTGCTTTTTATCACGCTGATGACGATTGCTGTGATCATTATCCGTTTAAGGTGCTTCTGTCTTTAGCTTAATCGGTTCAACAGCAAAAGTAAGCACATTATTTTCACTTTTTACTAAAATGTAGCGCAGTGCACCTAAACGTACTTCGTCTGCATAGGTTGGCTCTTTATTCGCGATGAATGCCTTTAGTGCTTTTGTCAATTCAGGGGTTTTATCTATTGCAACGGTTGGATCAAATTGTTGAATAACAGCCACCGCATAGCGTTCCATCAATTGTCGATTGGCTTGAGCCTCATTGTTATCGCGGGTTGGCAGTAGCGTGATCTGTAAGCTTTTAATTTTCTCGCTTCCACGCTCCAATACGGCGGATGAATAGATATTGGCATTGATCCGAGAAGCCGCTCGTATATAGGGAGCTGAAATGTCTTGGCTTGCAATCACTTTATATTCATGTAGTGGTAAATTGGGGTTTGTTTGATTAAATTGGTTACGAAACTGTGGGATGGTAAGGTCAAACGAAGGCGCATCCGGCGCTAAATAAGCGACTTCAAAATCACTATTCGGTAGCGTGGGTACTTTTTGCGCAAATGTCATTTGTGGCAAACCAAGTACAAAAACGGTTATCATGACGTGAATTGAATGGAGTGCGTGTTGTTTCATTTGTTTTTGCCACTCATTTTATGGTTTTTAATATTGTATCAGGATCCGGTGTAATGACATTACAACAATGGGCTTTCTCCTTCAAAGGTCGTATTGGTCGTCGACCATTTTGGGCAGGTATCGCATCGTATTTTATTTTAATGACAATCATTGTGTTACTGCAAAATGCATTTGCATTACCTGAAACGGTTGTGATTGTATTACTGGTTTTATTGCTTTATCCGCTAGCTGCAATATTTACTAAGCGTTTGCATGACAGAGGGAAACCCGGTGGCTGGTTTGCACTGGTGATCCTCGCTTTCGCCCTATTTTCAATGGATGTTAGCCAATTAGCCCCTGTTTGGCAGTGGGGAATTGGGCGCTTTTTACCGCTGTTAATCGCTATGATTATGTTACTAGACTGTGGTGTTTTTGTAGGGATGGATTCTGAAAATCAGTATGGTGAAAAAACACAATCTGTTGATTACCTGTCTTGACCCCCTCTCTACGGGTGAAAGAGGGGGGATTAAAATGGTTACCAATATTGTTCACTGCTGATATGACCCGATTTACGGCGTAGGTGTTTGCTCATTCCTCGGGTTTTTACCAATAGCTCGCGAGTATCTCTGACCATTTCAGGGTTACCACATAACATCACATGGCTGCTGGTGGCATCAAGCGAAACGCCAGTGGCTTCTTCGAGCGTATTGTTTTCAATCAATGCTGGCACACGTCCATATAACGCATCGTCGCAATGTTCACGGCTAACAACGGTAACTAAATGCAGCTTTTCTGGGTAGCGTTTGGCTAATTGCTCCATTAAGGGGAGATAGCTGAGATCTTTCTGGTAGCGAACCGCGTGCAAAAGTACGATTTTTTCAAATCGTTCAAGGTCTTTGCCTTCTTGTAATATCGATAGAAAAGGGCCTATCGCGGTGCCAGTGGATAGCATCCAAAGGTTTTGGCAGTTGGGAATTTCGTCTAATACAAAGAAGCCTGACGCTTCATCCGTAACTTGTAAGGTATCTCCAGGGCGTAATTGAGCCAGTTTAGGGCTAAGTTTACCATTTGGTACAACCACAAAGTAGAATTCAAGGCGATCGTCACTCGGGGCGTTAACGTAAGAGTAAGCACGTTGCACTCGTTCACCTTCAATTTCGAGAGCAAGTTTTGCAAATTGGCCGGCGATAAAAGGTTTGATAGGGGCGTTGATCACTAGGCTGAATAAAGAATCTGTCCAAAATTTTGCTTCAATAACGGTTCCGGTAACCCAATTAGCCATAAATATTCACCTCTGGATTTTTTTCTAACTTTGCTGCTTATCAGAGTTTCATACTAAATCAGTTTACTATTTGCGCTTATCGATAATGTGTTCTAGTGAATTATTCTTTTTAAGAGATCACAAACAAATTTAATGTACAGTTTTATTGCCATATCCGGCGAATATCGCTGACATTGCACCATTAATTAAAATGCTGTCCTACCTCGAAAAAAAAATTAGTTTTGTTATCTTAGTCACGCAACGGTGACATGAGCATGATGTACTGCCGATTAACCGTTTTATCAAAGAAAACAATCAATAACTCTTTGTGGTTTCACTCTGAAATTAAACCTTCATGTTATTTGTATTGAATAACATGGCTAGGCTGTGCATTCAGGTTGATAAATTGGTTTTGAGAAGAAAATGAGAAAACTGGAACATTTTAATTTACTGATCTTGCTGATCGCCCTAGCAGCGGTAGGGCAAATGACACAGACTGTCTATGTACCTGTTATTGCAGACATCGCTGTGTACTTTGGTGAACCGTCTGGCTCAGTGCAGCGAGTCATGGCGGCTTACTTGTTTACTTATGGTTTCTCTCAACTGATATATGGACCGTTATCTGACCAAGTTGGCCGCCGTCCGGTTATTTTAGTTGGGATGAGCATCTTTTTACTCGCGACAACGCTGGCACTTTTTGCCCCAACGCTGGATATTTTAGTGCTCGCCAGTGGCTTGCAAGGGCTGGGTACAGGGGTGGCTGGGGTCATGGTGCGTACGATGCCTCGTGATCTCTACAAAGGAACCTCATTGCGCTATGCAAATAGCTTATTAAACATGGGCGTATTAGTTAGCCCACTGCTCGCGCCTATGTTTGGTGGATTGCTTGCTCATTTTTGGAGTTGGCATGCCTGTTATATCTTTTTGTTTATTCTTGGCGCTTTTGTGCTGGTGAGCATGTATCGCTGGCTACCTGAAACACGCCCTGAGTCTTCAGAAAAACGCAGAATGTTGAGTTCTTATCACCAGTTACTGTCGAGTGGCTCCTTTGTTTCTTATTTAATTATGTTGATCGGTGCGCTGGCGGGTATTGCGGTTTTCGAAGCCAGTAGCGGTGTTTTGATGGGCGGTGTACTTGGTTTGAATAGTATTACTGTCAGTATCTTATTTATTATTCCTATTCCTGCCGCATTTTTTGGCGCTTGGTATGCAGGGCGAGAAGGTAAAAGTTTTTACCATTTAATGTGGCAGTCCGTGATCTGCTGCTTGATTGCAGGGCTGCTAATGTGGATCCCCGGCTGGTTTGGAGTGATGAATATCTGGACGCTATTGGTGCCCGCCTCGGTGTTTTTCTTCGGCGCGGGCATGCTATTCCCTTTAGCAACAACAGGGGCAATGGAGCCTTTCCCTTATTTGGCCGGAGCCGCTGGGGCATTAGTCGGCGGTATGCAAAATGTGGGTTCAGGGGTGGCAACATGGGTTTCCGCACTGTTGCCGCAAAATGGGCAGTTTAGTTTGGGCTTATTGATGCTGCTGATGTCTATGTTAGTGCTATTGTGCTGGCTACCGTTGGCTCATCGTTTGAATCGAACAGAGCATACGATTTAATCAGTGATAGCAGGCGATCACTCATCGCCTGCTTAGTTTTATACGGTAAGGGGCGCTGAAATGACCCTTGGCGTGCTCGGTAATCTCCCTTCATTTATTGCCATCGTTTGATTTGCTGTTTTCTCCATCATGGCGATTAGCTCCGGTTGCTGCTCTATGTGATTGAATATCACTGGCTGGTTATAATCCAAAAAGCGTGTATTTTCGGTGATGGTGGCGGTGTGGTTTCGCGTCAATGTCACCGTACTTGGGGGCGTGTCATCTTGCAGGTGTTTGTCGAGATAAATTCGGATTGCCGTTATTTTCAGGTTTGGTGTGCTGTCGGTGGTACCAATAATCGACAATAGCTCCCCTTGGCGAGTGATCTGCCACGGCGCTAATGGGGTTTGTTCACGAATATCACCTGATGGATCTTCGACCAATAAGGTTACCCAATAATGCTGTTGCTCTTTAGGGAGTTGTAGCGTTGTGATATCAACAGTTTGATTAATGTAAACATCGGCAAGCAGTGGGCATTCGCTTCGATATTGTAATGCGCCAAGGGTGTTGTTCGCCTGTCAGCCTGCAAGGTTAAGTGGTTGATGGGGAGAAAAGGTTGCTTTGTATTGATTTGCCCATTCTTACCCCAAGGGTCACTCAAAGAGAAGTATTGTTGGTGGCGTTGTCCATCGCTAATCCAAGTAGCACACAGAGCGCTATTTGGGGTTATCCTTTGATTGTTGACCCGACCCGTTGAAAAGTCGATTAAATGGGGATCGGTAGCAGACCAGAACAGCGGGCTACCACACCAGTAATTATCGAGAGTGACATATTGTAATGGCTGATTGGCATAGGTGTAAATCGGCTGTTGATTATCGGCTTTCATTATTTGAATTTTCACTAATTCGCCATGATCAGCCATATTTAAGCTAATGGATTTAATATCTTCAATCGGGCAGCTATCTGTCGTCATGAGTCCATTTTGGGTTGCATAAGTGGCAACTAATAAGTACACATGGGGTATATCACGCAATTTGTCTCGTTGTGCCACGATAGGGAGATCCCCAAGAGTACGCTGAATATTAAGGTGGCTATAAGGATGGTTATTACCATCGGGTAAGGTAACTATCGAACCACTGACCCAATAAACAGGGTGGTTTTGCTGTCTGTTCGATGTTGGTATTGGCCGTGATAAAAACCGCTGAATTTTCTGGTTGTAGTGAGATGAATGGGGAATAAATGCATCATAGGGTGCCTTATTGTTTTCCCCCGCCGTTGGGTACATGGCAGGCCGGATCTCTTGAGTGCTTCTATTTTCGGGGTGAGTATAACGATAGGTAATATAGGCGCTACGTGCTTGGTCATAAGCAATTTCAGGGCCATTACTCTGTTTGGAAAATGGATAATATGGGTGATTCGTATGCGATAATCCTAAGCCATGCCCAAATATTTCATGCCATAACACATCTGATTGGGCGATCCCGCCACCAAAAAGTGGTGACGCCATTCCCAGCAATGAACCGTAAATCGATGGTTGTATCGCCGTATAATATAACTCATGGTGCGTACCATTAGCCTTTTTTATCCAATCACTTTGTTGGTAGGTCCATGCAATTTGCAAGTTAGCAGGATCAAAGAACGGGTTTCTTTTATCGTATTGCGGCATGGTCAATGTAGAGGCATAAAAATTAGCAAAATCCGCCGTAAACCCTCGCCCAATGCGGGCGGGGATATAAGGCGAAAAGTCCGCAGGGCTTTAAAGATCAATCAGGCGTTGACTGACTCTGAACGTAGGCTCTGAGCGTTTCAATTGTTGCCCCTCCGGTGCTACAGACAAAGTATGATCTCGACCACAAAAGCCCCGTTTTACTTTGCATCCGTAAATGTGTGTTTTGCTGGCGCAGCAGGCGCGACGATACTGATTTCAGATTGTTTACCATCACACTGACCGCCAGTTTTGGCGGGTAAGCAACCAGCAGATGCACATGGTCAGGCTCTCCGTCCATCTCAATAATTTCGCATTCAAGTTTTGCCGCAGCGGAGCCAAAAGCCTCACGCAGTTGAGCGATCATCAGTCCGTCAAATAGCTTACGTCGGTACTTCGTCGTAAAGATCAGATGCACGACCAGTTTACTGACACTGTGCCGCTTTCGGAGGAATCCCGCCAGTAAATCATCATGATTACTCAATTGATATATTCACCTAACATGTTAAAATAAAAACATTATATCAATGAGCACTGATTATGTTAAGAGCAACAAAAGTACGCATCTACCCGACACCAGAACAGGCTGAATACCTCAATGCTCAGTTTGGGGCGGTTCGTTTCGCGTACAACAAATCTCTTCACATTAAAAAACAGGCTTACCAGCGGCACGGCGTAAATTTAAACCCGCGTAAAGACCTCAAGCCACTGCTTGCAGTGGCGAAGAAATCCCGTAAATACGCATGGCTTAAAGAGTATGATTCCATAGCGTTACAGCAGGCGGTGATTAATCTCGACGTGGCTTTTTCCAACTTTTTCAATCCGAAACTGAAAGCTCGTTTCCCGACGTTTAAAAGTAAGCATGGTAAACAATCCAGCTATCATTGTGTTGGAATCAAAGTCCTTGATGGCGCGATAAAAATCCCTAAAATTGCACCAATTGAAGCGCGTTTACATCGTGAAATTACGGGAATGCTGAAAAGTATCACCCTGAGCCGCAGCACAACTGGGAAATACTACGCCTCGCTACTCTGTGACGACGGAATGGAAGCGCCAGAGAAGCCGGCACTGATATCAAACGTGACGGGGCTGGATATGGGGCTGACGCATTTTGCCATCAAATCCGACGGTAATAAAATTGCCAATCCACGCCACCTTATCAACGCCAGCCACAACCTGCGCCGGAAGCAGAAAGCCCTCTCCCGGAAGAAAAAAGGGAGCGCAAACAGACGCAAAGCCAGAATACAACTTGCATCCGTTCACGAACGGGTAGCCAATGCCCGTGCCGATTTTCAGCACAAGTTATCTCGTGCAATTGTTGACGAAAACCAAGCGGTAATTGTCGAGACGCTGAAAGCGGCAAATATGATGAAAAACCACCATCTGGCGCGTGCGATAGGCGATGCGGGATGGTCTGGATTCATCACAAAACTGGAATACAAAGCCGCAGAGAAAGGCGTGCATCTGGTGAAACTGGATCAATGGTTCGCCAGTTCGAAAACCTGCCATTGTTGCGGTCACAAGATGCCGGAAATGCCATTACATAAGCGCATATGGCAGTGTCCAGAGTGTGGAGTTGAACATGACCGTGATATCAATGCGGCGATCAACATCGAACGCAAGGGCATACTGGAATTACAAGCGGCGGGACTCGTCGTTTCTGCCCATGGAGGCCAGCGTAAATCCGTCACACAGACGGTTGCGGCCTAAGAAGTGGGAAGCCTCGCCCGACAGTGCGGGGAGCAGTCACATATTTGTTCTGGCTATCCATCGCCGTTCTCCATCATCTTAAAAAATATCATTAATCCCATTTAGGATTTCTGCATTTTTCAATGAGGCATAGAGAATGTCTAATTTATTATTTGTACACTAATGAGCTAACTATTTAATAAATAATTAATTAGCTATGATATGAAATAAATAAGGCAACACGGTAAGGTGCTGCCTTATGGATCTATATCAGGAGTGAAGAGGGATTACGCGCGGTCTTCCCACTCTTGTGCGCGAGCCACGGCTTTTTTCCAACCACCGTATTTATAGTTACGTTCGGTTGTTTCAATACCTGGCTTGAACACACGCTCAATTGTTGCTTTGCTTTGTAGCTCGTCGAGGCTTTTCCAGAAACCAACCGCAAGGCCTGCAAGGTAAGCTGCACCTAAAGCCGTGCTTTCGCGAACTTCTGGGCGTTCCACAGACGTTCCTAAAATATCTGCTTGGAACTGCATTAAGAAGTTGTTCGCAACCGCACCACCATCTACACGGAGTGCTGCAAGGCGCGTTTCCGCATCGGCTTGCATCGCATCTAGCACATCGCGAGTTTGATAAGCAATAGATTCCAGTGTTGCACGGATAATATGGTTACGGTTAGCACCACGTGTTAGGCCGAAAATAGCACCACGCGCATACGGATCCCAGTATGGTGCGCCTAAACCGGTGAAGGCTGGCACCACATAGACGCCATTGCTGTCTTTCACTTTTGTTGCGAAATATTCAGAGTCGGTGGATTCATCAATCAGTTTCAGCTCATCACGTAGCCATTGAATAGATGCGCCGCCAACGAATACCGCACCTTCAAGGGCATAGTTCACTTCGCCTCTTGGGCCACACGCAATAGTTGTCAGCAGGCCATGGTTTGAACGAACCGCTGTTTCACCTGTGTTCATTAGCAAGAAGCAACCTGTACCATAGGTATTTTTTGCCATGCCTTCTTTCACACATAACTGGCCATAGAGTGCGGCTTGTTGGTCACCTGCAATACCAGAGATAGGAATACGAGTACCGCCTTTACCACCAATGTTAGTTTGGCCATAAACTTCAGACGATGGGCGAACTTCTGGCAGCATTGCACGCGGAATATTCAACGCTTTAAGGATCTTATCATCCCATTCCAGATTGCGGATATTAAACATCATGGTACGAGAAGCGTTCGTGTAGTCGGTTACATGAACACGGCCTTGGGTCATTTTCCATACGAGCCATGTATCTACTGTACCGAATAGTAATTCCCCTTTTTCAGCGCGTTCGCGAGCACCTTCAACATGGTCTAAAATCCATTTCACTTTAGTACCAGAGAAATAGGGGTCAACAACGAGGCCAGTATTTTGGCGAATATACTCTTCTAGCTCTTTATCATTCTGCTTGAGATGAGTACAGAAATCCGCAGTACGACGGCACTGCCAAACAATCGCATTATAAATTGGCTTACCTGTTGCTTTTTCCCAAACAATGGTGGTTTCACGTTGGTTAGTGATCCCGATACCTGCAACTTCATCGGTACGAATATCTGCTTTTGCCAATACTTCGATAAGCGTTGAGCTTTGTGTTGCCCAAATTTCCATTGGGTCATGTTCTACCCAGCCTGGCTTAGGATAGATTTGAGTGAACTCACGCTGTGAAATACTGATGATATTGGCGTCGTGATCGAGTACAACGGCCCGCGAACTGGTTGTTCCCTGATCAAGAGCGACAATATATTTTTTCTCGATATTTGTTTCTGTTGTCATAATTTAAACCTGTTCCGGTGATGATTAAGCGTTTTTACTAGATGTTTTTGATGGCTCGTCTTTTTTCGTATGCACGAAACCTGGTAAGTGACGAGTGATCAGCATGCGGTAACCGAATGCACCAATCAGAGCGCCAACGATAGGAGCAATCAATGGTACTAAGAAATAAGGAATTTCACGTCCACCTGTCAGGGCAATATCCCCCCAGCCTGCGAGATAAGCAACAACTTTTGGTCCGAAATCACGAGCAGGGTTTAAGGCGAAACCTGTTAGTGGGCCGAATGAACCACCAATAACGGCAATCAGAATACCAATTAATAGCGGTGCTAGAGGCCCACGTGGAATACCGTTACCATCATCGGTTAAAGCCAAAATTAGGCACAGGAGGATGGCAGCGATAACCACCTCAATAAAGAAGGCGTGCATTTCGCTAATTTGTGGGGCTGGGTAAGTAGAGAATACACCAGCAGTAAAGAGGCTTTCTTGTGTGCCACGAATAATGTGGTGAACTTGGTCGTAATCAATGAATACAGGTGAGTACATCGCATAAACTAAGGCGGCAGCGAAGAAACCTCCTAACATTTGTGCAACGATGTAAGGTGCGACTTTATGTCTTTCGAAGCTAGCAAATAACCAAAGTGCAATGGTTACGGCAGGGTTAAGGTGAGCCCCAGAGATGCCAGCGGTTAAGTATACAGCGAGTGCAACACCAAAGCCCCATATGATACTGATTTCCCAGAGGCCAAGTTGTGCTCCGGCGATTCGGACTGCTGCAACACAGCCTAAACCAAAGAATACGATGAGTGCAGTACCTAAAAATTCTGAGATGCACTGACCGGTAAGTGTAGTCGTGGTCGTTTGGCTCATATCTTCTATCCTACGAAAATTAAAATTATTGTAATGTTTTTCAGGTTAAGATCTTCAAAGTGAAAACCTATAGTGTAAATTTATCGTTAATGAGCGCAAACGAGAAATATCGAAATTGAAATATGTGTGTTACATCACCAAAACGAAAGAAAACGACCAAAAATAGTGACGCAATCGACCTTTACGATGTGATCAGACCAGTGTTTTAAAATAAGGGATTTGGGGAATCAGAGTCAAGCCACTAGACACAGAGGATCATGCTACTTACAATCGATATTAAAGCTTACATGGGAGGTCAGAAGAATGTCATTTGAAGTATTTGAGAAACTAGAAGCAAAAGTCCAACAAGCGATTGATACTATCACACTGTTACAAATGGAAATCGATGAGCTAAAAGATAAAAATAGTGCGCTTGTTCAAGAACTGGATAATGCGAAATCGGGCACCGAATCACTGGTACGTGAAAACGAACAACTGAAACAAGAGCAACAATCGTGGCAAGAGCGTCTGCGTGGTTTGCTGGGTAAAATGGAAGAAGTCTAAAATACCGGTTATATTTCGCGCAGCAGCGTTGTTGGCTTCTTTTGGTTACCTGAATGGCATACTTATGTATGCTCATCGCGATAACCTATGACCGCTGACGAGCAGCAACACGAATTATCTAGGGGTACATAGGGTCAATAAGTTATAGCTGTTGCTGATGATTGTAGGTTATCTATTGATATCAAAAGTTGAAATAGCTTGGCATGAGTCGTTAGGATTTTTACGTTGCTATCCCCTGTGATAGGGGAATAGCCAAATTGTACTTTGTACCACAGAACCATAAAAAGAAGGGCTGATATCATTATCAGCCCTTCTTTTTTGAAACCGTATGATCATGCGATTGATGATTAGAGGTCGTCGTCTAGTACTTCAAACTCGCTACCATCCTGAGTTGAAAGTGGTTCTTCTGATAAGATGATGCCTGTGTTATCTGCATAGAGATAGTCACCCGAGAAGAAGGTAACGCCGCCAAAATTGACGCGAATATCGCTTTCGCCAATACCTTCATCTGGGCAGCCTGCTGGTATGGCGGCAATTGCTTGAATACCCAGATCTAACTCCATCAATGCGTCTACTTGGCGTACAGCGCCATAAACCACAATACCTTCCCAGTGGTTATCAACGGCTAAGCGAGCAAGTTCCGCATCAATGAGGGCTTTGCGTACAGAGCCGCCGCCATCGACAAGGAGAATACGACCATGACCGTCTTCTTCCAGCAAATCATATAGTAGGCCATTGTCTTCAAAGCACTTGACCGTAATGATTTGACCGCCAAATGAAGTACGTCCACCAAAGTTGGAAAAGAGAGGCTCTACCACATTGACGCTTTCTTGGTAGATATCACAGAGTTCGGAAGTATCATATTTCATAGTGTATAGGTCTTTATTTGCTGCAAGAAAGATAAAGTATATCCCTTTTGAGAGGTGATTGGCAAAATCCACCTCCCAAAAACAAGGGGGCTAAGTCAAAAAATAAGCAATTACTTACTCAATATTACACCGATAGAAAAGAGAACGTTAGTGAATAGTGCGGCTTTTACCATGTTTTCTAACATTGGGCGCATCCCTTCAGGGGTTGGATCACTGAGTACGCGACGCACATGGTTCATTAACATGGGAACGGCAAGCAAGAACAACCACCCCGTCCAGCCACG
Source organism: Providencia sp. PROV261 (assembly GCF_028477945.1). NCBI lineage: Bacteria > Pseudomonadati > Pseudomonadota > Gammaproteobacteria > Enterobacterales > Morganellaceae > Providencia > Providencia sp. PROV261. The sequence goes on from NZ_JAMPMC010000039.1 coordinate 35,047, forward strand.
AAGATAAAGTAAGTTAAAGAAAGCTAAGCAGAGTATAGCAACAATAATAATAATAGCATGATAGATTCGCGCGCCTGATGGGCCTAAACGCACAGCAAGGGTATTCTTACCTGCTTTTACGTCATTTTCGATATCGCGCATATTATTAATATTCAGTACGGCAACGGAGAGTAAACCACAGGCCGTAGCAGGTAAAAAGGTGATCATGTTCAGTGTATTGGCTTGTAGGTAATAAGTCCCCATCACACTCAGCCAGCCAAAGAAAATTAGGACGGATATATCACCTAACCCTAAGTAGCCATAAGGTTTTTTCCCGACGGTATAGGTGATAGCGGCGACAATCGCGATTAAGCCTAACACTAAAAAGCCAATGGCATCTTCAGGTTTTTCACAAGCGACAACAACCAGCAGCAAGCCTGAAATACAGGCAGCAATAATATTAATTTTTAATGCTTTTTTCATGTCTGCTTGGGTAATCACCCCTTTTTGCATACCACGCAAAGGGCCAATACGTTCAGCGGTATCTGAGCCTTTTACGGCATCACCATAGTCATTTGCAAGATTAGAGAGTATTTGCAGTAAGCCTGCGGTAATAATGGCTAATAGGGCAACAGGCCATTTAAAATTACCCGTTAAATAGGTCAGTGCGGAGCCAGTAATAATGGCTATGACTCCTAATGGTAAGGTCTTAGGACGTAAACTTTCTAGCCAAGCCTGCTTACGGCTAATAGAAGTAGATGAGCTCATTCAATAATTTCACAGGTTTGTTGTGTACAATACATTAAAAGCCCTCGCGTGAAAAACCGTATACGGCTTGTCCATGAAAACGTGCATATGGAAAGCGATGTAATGGCTGCGCGACAGGCTAAATATTTACCGTCTAACGTAAAATTATAAAGTACAACGATGGGTCACCGTTGTACTTTATTAGACGTATCTTAAGGATACATGAAAACCTGATAATTAATAAGCTTATAAAATAAATCTGCTTAGATCTTCATCTGCAACCAGTTCATCAAGGTGCTGTCTGACATACTCGGCATCGATTTGAATGGTTTGGCCGTTACGTTCGCTAGCATCATAGGAAATATCTTCCATCAAGCGTTCTAACACGGTATGTAAGCGGCGTGCACCGATGTTTTCAGTTGATTCATTGACTTGCCATGCCGCTTCCGCAATACGGCGAATGCCATCGTCAGTAAACTCAATCGTCACACCTTCTGTTGCCATCAAAGCTTTGTACTGCTCAGTTAAAGAGGCACTTGGCTCAGTGAGGATACGCACAAAGTCTTCTGTTGTCAGCGCTTGTAGCTCAACACGAATTGGCAAACGGCCTTGTAATTCAGGGATCAAGTCTGATGGGCTAGAAACTTGGAATGCACCCGATGCGATAAAGAGGATATGGTCGGTTTTGACCATGCCATGCTTAGTCGAAACGGTACAACCTTCGATCAGTGGCAGCAGGTCACGCTGTACGCCTTCACGAGAAACGTCAGGGCCAGAGGTTTGACCACCGCGCTTACAAATTTTGTCGAATTCGTCGATAAAGACGATACCGTGCTGTTCAACCGCTTCGATAGCTTGCTCTTTCAGCTCTTCAGGGTTGACCAGCTTAGCGGCTTCTTCTTCCACTAGCAGTTTAAACGCTTCTTTGATCTTCATCTTACGTGCTTTTTGTTTTTGGCCCGCAAGATTTTGGAACATAGATTGTAGCTGATTAGTCATCTCTTCCATGCCAGGAGGAGCCATGATCTCAACACCCATTGGTGCCGCAGCGACTTCAATTTCGATTTCTTTGTCGTCTAATTGACCTTCACGTAATTTCTTACGGAAAGATTGGCGAGCAGGTGATTGTTCATCAACAGGCTCGGATTGACCCCAATTATTTTTTGCAGGTGGGATCAGAACATCAAGAATACGTTCTTCAGCTAGTTCTTCAGCACGGTAACGGTTTTTCTCAATGGATTGTTGACGGACCATTTTGACAGCAGAATCAGCTAAGTCGCGAATGATAGAGTCAACTTCTTTACCGACATAACCCACTTCTGTAAATTTTGTCGCTTCAACTTTGATGAATGGCGCGTTAGCGAGTTTTGCAAGGCGGCGAGCAATTTCAGTCTTACCGACACCCGTTGGACCAATCATTAAAATATTTTTTGGTGTGACTTCGTGACGTAACGTTTCATTCAGCTGCATACGGCGCCAGCGGTTACGTAGGGCAATTGCAACAGAGCGTTTAGCTTTGTTTTGACCAATAATATAATTATCGAGTTCGCTAACTATTTCGCGTGGAGTCATTTCGGACATACTGTAATCCTTATGATTTTGAAGAAATTTCTTCAAAGTTGACATTGTGGTTGGTATAGATACAGATATCGCCGGCAATAGAAAGTGCTTTTTCAGCGATTTCACGAGCACTTAATTCTGTGTTTTCAAGTAGTGCGCGTGCCGCAGCTTGCGCATATGGGCCACCTGAACCTATAGCAATTAAATCATTTTCTGGCTGAACGACATCACCGTTACCTGTGATGATAAGAGAGGTGTGTTCGTCGGCTACGGCTAGCAGAGCTTCAAGTTTGCGTAACATACGGTCAGTACGCCAATCTTTTGCTAGCTCAACAGCGGCCTTCGTTAAATGGCCTTGGTGTAGTTCAAGCTTGCGCTCAAACAGTTCAAAAAGAGTAAATGCGTCGGCAGTGCCACCGGCAAATCCGGCAATAACTTTGTCGTTATATAAGCGACGAACTTTGCGGACATTGCCTTTCATGACGGTGTTACCCATCGTCGCCTGCCCATCTCCACCAATTACGACCTGGCCATTACGGCGAACACTTACGATTGTTGTCATGAGTTAGCCCCTGGTTTTATGACGAAAAAAATGCGGGTATCAATTTTTCAAGTTACCAGCCTTCTTAAACGGGTAACTTGAAGCAAGCAAAATGCTGTAATAGCCGCTCTTGATAGTACGTTAAAACAGTACATGGGGGAGGGGATTGTATTTTTCAACCCCCAGAGGCACGAAGAATACAACCTGAGACACCAACACCGCTTGCACGATCGCGCATTTTTTCTGCCGTTGACTTGGAATAAGGGCCAAGTACGATACGATGCCAGCCGCCGCCAACAGTGACTCGGCTTTCTATGCCAGCAAAAGCGAGTGTAGCACGAACGGACTCTGCTTGTTCCGCGGTACGGAAAGAACCACATTGAACCAGCATATTTTGTAAATTATTCGCGGGTTTGCTTTCAACGGGTGCAGGCTGCGTTGATTGTACAGGGCGATTTTCTGTTTTTGCCTCGGTCGAGGTGACAGGTTTACGTTGTACTGGTGGATTGACGGGTTGAGTTGGTTCTTTAATGATCACTTGTGAACGAGGAACCGGCTGCCCATTATAAGGCACTTCCGGTAAATTCGTCACAGGGCCACGTCTATCCGAATCAATCTGTTCTAGTAGTTGACGCTGCTCAGGGGTTAGCTCCGATGGGCGCATAATGTTGCTACCCGTACTCTTTTGCGTCTGCTCAATGTTTGGCGTATCAACACCCCGACGCTCTAGCTCTTTAATATAGCGCCAGCGTTCTTCAGGTTTAGGCGGTAAAGTATCGACAGGTACTGATGATGAATGGCTTCCCGTACTTTGGGGGGATTCCTTCTTATTTTGAGTGATATAGAAAAGGCCGCCCACAAACAAGACAACAATTCCGACAGCAACAACTAATGTTGTCATCGGTAGGCCTTGCGCTTTCTTGGCTTTGCCTTTACTGGTTTTACGGCGGGCAGATGACCGCCCGCGAGCTACATAATCTTTTTGTGCCACGCTGTTAATTCACTAGGTTATTGAGTGTCTGTGATTATTCAGTTTTATACTCGTCGTATTTCAAGTTGCAGTATTGTTGGTGATGTTTTAGCAACAAACTGCAGCTTGAATGATTTAGGTGGTACATGTTACTTAACCTGAACGACTTTGCCTAGCTTTTAGGCGCTTTTGTACTCTCTCTAATGATTAAATCAGAATCTAGGAGACGAGAGCCAGGGGTGACACTATTACCTTGTAGTTGTTCCAGCAGTAATAACATGGCATGGCGACCAATTTCATCGCGAGGGTGATTTATCGTTGTTAAGGCTGGCAATGTATACTGAGCCTGCTCTAGATTATCGAACCCAACAATAGATAGGTCATCGGGAAGGATGAGTCCTGATTTTTTTGCTTGCCACATTGCACCGATTGCCATGATATCACTATGACAAAAAACCGCTGTGGGTGGTTCAGGTAGGGCAAGTAAAGTTTTGACAGCCTCAGCACCGCTTTCATGCGTAAAATCACCACGAACGATATATTGCTCGCGTAATTTTTCACCCGTACGCAGCATGGCTTTTTTATACCCTTCTAAACGATACTGGCTGTGTGGCATATGTTCAGGCCCCGCGATACAAGCGATACGTTTATGACCTAATTTCTGTAAATAGTGCGTAGCATTAAACGCAGATGTTAGGTTATCGATATGTACGGTTGGTAGTTTAAGTTCAGGAGAGAACTCGTTAGCCATCACGATAGGGGGGAGATTTTTTTGTTCTTCAGCAGAGACATCGAAAGGTAAATTCGAGCCTAACAGTACCATCCCGTCGATTTGTTTCGTAATAATCAGATTAATGAAGGCGTTTTCTTGTTTTTGTTGATGTTTGCAGTCGCCAATCAAGACAAAATAACCTTCTTGCGCGGCAACTTTTTCCAGTCCACAAATCACATCACTGAAAAAGGGATCACTAATATCGGGAACGATCGCCAAGATCGTTTTTGATTCGTTACGTTTGTAGCTCCTTGCTAAGTTATGTGGATAGTAGCCCACATCCATCACAGCTTGCTCTACTTTCTGACGTGTCTGTAAAGAGACTTTTTCAGGTGTCATTAATGTTCTAGAGACCGTTGCCGTTGATACGCCCGCTGCATTAGCAACATCTTTCATGGTTGCAGTACCACTGTGTTGTTTCTGTTCCACAACGTCTTCCTTACGTTTAGTTAATCGATTGCTTTTTTTGAATGGCGTAAAGACGTCATCACATCAAGTAACGAGTTATTCTAAATGGTTTAACAATAATATCTGTTACCTAGTTTACATAAAAACTGTGACTTGCGTCATTTTTTAGAGCTACTTCGCAAATATTGAAAATAGTTACCATAAAGTTTCCATATGAAACATAAGGGCAATATCAAGTGGAGCAGTTTGCTATTGTCCGCTTCCCTTAAAATAAGACAGCGATAATTAGATTTT
>NZ_JAMPMC010000040.1:0-34884 GCF_028477945.1 Providencia sp. PROV261
GGGAGAAGATAAAGTTTAATCCCTTATTTAAGGCAGCTTATTTTTTCAAATATGGGTTATTCCAATAGATAGATTAAAGAATTATTAGTAAGAAATTTATCAAAGCCCTCATCTATTTCATACCTTACCTTCCATCACTTCCCTTCTTTTCCCATTTTCTCTATTTTTGGCGGATTCCAGCCAGCATTACTAGTACTTAGTATCTTTGTCTCTGTATAGGATATAAATAAAAATTCTAATAAATATTGATGTTTATAATTGAATAGTTTTTATCATAATATAAATAGAATCATACAGTTATAACCATGCTATATATAGCAATCAAATTGTACCAAATCTAATCACTTGAAATAATTTCAATTAGTGTTGAAAGACTCGACAATGATGGCAACTTTGGTTAGATTATTTAGCATTCTAGAAGTCTAAACGTATAAATGTATAAAAGGGGAAGATGATGCCAATTCGTTTACCTGATGAGTTGCCAGCGGTAAATTTCTTACGAGAGGAGAATGTTTTTGTCATGACAACGACAAGAGCAAGCCTTCAGGAGATCCGTCCCTTGAAAGTGTTACTACTCAATTTGATGCCTAAGAAAATTGAAACTGAAAATCAATTTTTACGTTTACTGTCGAACACACCGCTACAAGTTGATATTCAGTTACTGCGAATTGATCAGCGTGAATCTAAAAATACGCCTGCGGAACATCTGAATACCTTTTATTGTGACTTTGAGGATATCCAAGACCAGAATTTTGATGGATTGATTGTGACTGGTGCTCCTTTAGGTTTAGTGGAGTTTTGTGATGTTGCTTATTGGCAGCAAATAGAAAAAGTGATTCATTGGGCGAAAGATCATGTGACCTCGACTCTATTTGTTTGCTGGGCGGTGCAGGCTGCATTGAAAGTGCTTTATGATTTACCTAAATGGACACGGGAAGAAAAGCTATCTGGTATTTATCAGCATGATACGCTTGAGCCTTTTGCCCTATTAACCCGAGGATTTGATGGATCTTTTTATGCGCCTCATTCACGCTATGCTGACTTCCCTGAATCATTGATCCGCAAACATACGGATTTGGATATATTAGCTAGTTCACAAGAAGCAGGGGCTTATCTATTTGCATCTAAAGATAAGCGATTAGTTTTTGTTACAGGTCATCCAGAATACGATGCGGATACCCTCGCTCAAGAATATTGGCGCGATGTTGATGCTGGAATTTCGCCAAATATCCCCTGTAATTATTTTAGGGAAAATAATCCGGAAAAGGATCCCATTATTACTTGGCGTAGTCATGGGCACCTACTTTTCTCAAATTGGTTAAATTATTATGTGTATCAGATCACACCTTTCGATCTTAGTCATATGCAGCCGACGTTAGATTAAAAAACCACCTATCTACTGCCAGATACGCTTATAACAACGTATTCGCCTAGTGTAATGATAAATTACAGCGATTTCATTTAAGTTGAATCTTAATTAAAGAATTTAAGCAGCCCTGATGAGGCTGCTTTTTTTGTTTTTTATTAAATGATTGTTATTTTTACAACACATTGATTTAACTTAACTTTAACATCTTTTGTTGTGAAAAGGGAACCTGTAATCATAATTGTAATCTTGTTAATTTTATTATATATCAATATGTTGTGTTTAAATTAAAATAAAATGGAAACTGTTTTTGATTTATTTTTATTTTGAGTTAGTCTTAATTTATCGGCAGATATGAGAGAGGATCGACCAATGGATCAGCAATTATCAGCATCAACATTAACATTTACTAAGAGTTTTAATCAGCAAGATAGCAAGGTGCTAACGACTGAAGCTATCGCGTTTCTTTCTGATCTGGCAGAAAAGTTTTCCGCTAAAAGAGATGTGCTATTGAAAGAAAGGCAAGTTAGACAACAGAAAATAGATTCTGGCATGTTGCCTGATTTCATTTCAGAAAGTGATTCCATTAAAAAGGCTGATTGGAAAATTCAAAATATCCCTGAGGATTTGCGTGATCGCCGAGTTGAGATCACTGGCCCTGTAGAGCGTAAGATGGTGATCAATGCGCTTAATGCCAATGTTAAAGTTTTTATGGCTGATTTTGAAGATTCACTCTCCCCTTCATGGGATAAATTGATCGATGGGCAAATTAATTTAAGAGATGCGGTTCGAGGCGATATTTCGTATACCAACGAAAATGGAAAGGTTTACCAATTAAAATCTAACCCTGCTGTATTAATCGCGCGTGTTCGTGGTCTGCATTTAGATGAAAAGCATGTTTTGCTCGATGGTAAACCAATCCCCGGAGGGTTATTCGATTTTGCGCTCTACTTTTTTCATAACTATGAAGCGCTACTAGCAAAAGGAAGTGGCCCTTACTTCTATATACCCAAACTTGAGTCTTGGCAGGAAGCTCAATGGTGGAGTGATGTATTTAGTATGGCCGAAGACTCTGTTGGTTTACCTCGAGGAACGATTAAGGCCACCGTACTTATCGAAACACTGCCAGCTGTTTTTCAGATGGATGAAATCTTGTATCACATGCGCCAGCATATCGTTGGTCTAAATTGTGGCCGTTGGGATTATATTTTCAGTTATATCAAAACATTAAAAGAGCACGCAGATAGGGTATTACCTGATCGCCAAGTCGTGACCATGACACAACCTTTTTTAAGTGCTTATTCTCGGTTGCTGATTAAAACTTGCCACCGTCGAGGGGCTTTTGCAATGGGGGGGATGTCTGCCTTTATTCCAAGTAAAGATGCACAAGAGAATAAAGCTATTTTAGAGAAGGTTAAAGCTGATAAGGAATTAGAAGCCCGTAATGGTCATGATGGCTCATGGGTTGCACACCCTGGGTTAGCAGACACCGTCATGGCGGTTTTTAACCAAGCACTGGGCGAACACCAAAACCAATTACACGTATCGCGCGATTCAGACGAAGAAATTACCGCTCAGCAGCTATTGCAGCCTTGTGATGGCGAAAGGACGGAAGCGGGTATGCGAGCGAATATCCGAGTTGCAGTTCAATATATTGAAGCATGGATATCTGGAAATGGTTGTGTACCGATATATGGCTTAATGGAGGATGCTGCAACGGCAGAAATTTCTCGTACCTCTATTTGGCAATGGATCCGCCATGGTAAGTCGCTTTCAAATGGTGAAAAAGTCACAAAAGCCCTCTTTGAAGAAATGTTAGATGAAGAATTACAAGTCATTCAAAAAGAGCTTGGTGATCAGAAGTTCCAAAGTGGTCGTTTCCGTGAGGCCGCTGACTTGATGCGAAGAATAACAACGCAAGATGAACTCATTGAGTTTTTAACAATACCTGGTTACCAATTTATTAATTAAACACGATTAAAGCCGTTCCGATAGGCCCTACTTAAATTATAAGGAATACGAACATGACGATATCACGCGCAGAGCAGATTGCCCAATTAGAGAATGAGTGGAAAAAAGCACGTTGGGAAGGGATCACTCGCCCTTATAGTGCTGAAGAAGTGGTGAAGCTGCGTGGTTCAGTTAACCCAGAACATACTCTAGCGACCAGAGGGGCACAAAGGTTATGGGATCAACTCCATGGCCATTCTAAAAAAGGTTATGTGAATGCCTTAGGTGCCTTAACGGGGGGACAAGCATTACAGCAAGCCAAAGCGGGAATTGAAGCTATTTATCTTTCTGGCTGGCAAGTGGCAGCGGATGCGAACACGGCATCAAGTATGTACCCTGACCAATCGTTATACCCGGTCGATTCGGTTCCTTCGGTCGTGAAAAAGATAAACAACACGTTCCGTCGGGCGGATCAAATTCAATGGGCTAATGGGATTGGGCCAGAAAATAAGGAATACATTGATTTCTTCCTCCCTATCGTTGCTGATGCTGAAGCGGGATTTGGTGGGGTGCTAAATGCCTTTGAACTAATGAAAGGTATGATTGAAGCGGGAGCTGCTGCCGTACATTTTGAAGATCAGCTCGCGGCGGTTAAAAAATGTGGTCATATGGGTGGAAAGGTACTAGTACCAACCCAAGAGGCGATACAAAAGTTAGTTGCGGCTCGTTTAGCAGCGGATGTGTCGGGAGTACCAACGATTTTAATCGCGAGAACGGATGCAGACGCCGCCGATCTTTTAACGTCGGATTGCGACCCGTATGATGCCGAATTTATTACAGGGGAAAGAACCAACGAAGGCTTTTTCCGTACTAAAGCGGGCATTGAGCAAGCCATTAGCCGTGGGCTCGCTTACGCGCCATATGCTGATTTGGTCTGGTGTGAAACATCAAAACCTGATTTAGAGGCGGCTCGCCAATTTGCCGAGGCGATCCACGCGAAATACCCGGGTAAATTACTGGCTTATAATTGCTCACCTTCCTTTAACTGGAAGAGAAACTTGGACGATGCGACGATTGCTCGCTTCCAAGATGAGCTTTCAGCGATGGGTTACCGCTTCCAGTTTATCACATTGGCGGGTATTCATAGCATGTGGTTTAACATGTTTGATTTAGCTCATGCGTATGCACAAGGTGAAGGTATGAAGCACTACGTAGAGAAAGTTCAGGAGCGTGAGTTTGCTGCGATTGATAAGGGTTATACCTTCTCTTCGCATCAGCAGGAGGTGGGAACGGGTTATTTTGATAAGGTAACGACTGTGATCCAAGGTGGAACATCGTCAGTCACTGCGCTGACAGGTTCGACGGAAGAAGAGCAGTTTTAACCAGAAATTTCTTTCATTAAGCCGCGCATATTTTTCTTTTGTTCATATGTATCTGTTTTTTGTTTTACCGGCACTTTCGAGTGCCGTTTTTTGTCAGGAGCTACTATGACACTATCGACTGAACAGATAATTTCTCAAACCATTTTACAAGGTTTTGATGCTCAGTATGGTCGTTTTTTAGAGATTACATCAGGTGCACAGGAACGATTTGAACGGGCAGATTGGCATGCTATTCAAGATGCGATGAAACAAAGAATACAGTTGTATGACCACCATGTAGGGTTAGTCGTGGCTCAGTTACAATTTATGGGTTTGGTTCAGTCATTAACGCCAGAAATGCTTTCGAATATTAAACGGGTATACACGGCATTGTTACCGCATTACCCGCGTTTTGAGATTGCAGAAAGTTTTTTTAATTCGGTGTATTGTCGTTTGTTCCAGCATCGGGAACTGACGCAAGACAACTTATTTATTTTTACCTCTCAGCCAGCTCGGCGTTTTAGTGACCTGCCTAGGCCATTAGCTCGAGAATATCCGGTTAAAGACAGTTTGTTTAATGTACTGGAAGAAGTGCTAAGTGCATTGCCGCTACGTTTGCAGTGGCGCTCTTTAAGTTGGGATGTGCAATGTATTGTTGAGAGCCTAATAGAACGATTCCCTAATATTCGCAATGAAACGGTTACTTTCCAGATTGCGAATGAATTGTTTTATAGAAATAAGGCAGCGTGGCTGGTGGGAAAATTGGTCATTAATAATGAAGTTCACCCCTTTTTATTACCTATTCATCATGACGCTGACCACAAAATTTATGTTGATACCTGTTTAACGGGGTTTGATGAAGCCAGCATCGTCTTTGGTTTTGCTCGCTCTTATTTTATGGTTTATGCCCCATTTCCAGCCGCATTGGTTTTTTGGTTACGGGAAATTTTACCGAGTAAATCTATTGCTGAACTGTATATGGCAATTGGCTGCCAAAAACATGGAAAGACGGAGTACTATCGTGAATATCTGGCTTTTATTAATTTTTCTCGAGAACAGTTCACGATAGCGCCTGGTGTGAAGGGAATGGTAATGTTGGTATTCACTTCGCCTTCTTTTGATCGCGTATTTAAATTGATTAAAGATGAGTTTGCTCCACAAAAAGAGGTCACGAGGGAACGTGTACAGGAGTGCTATCGGCTTGTTAAAGAACACGATAGGGTTGGGCGAATGGCGGATACCCAAGAATTTGAAAACTTTATTATTGAAAAGCGTTATATCAGTGATGAACTGATGGCGGAATTACTTAAGGAAGCCCCTTCCCTGATAGAAGATTTAGGCGACAAAATATTGATCCGTCATTTGTATATGGAACGGAAGATGACGCCATTAAATATTTATATGGATGAGGCTGACGAAGCGCAATTACATCATGTGATTGATGAGTATGGTCAGGCGATAAAACAGCTAGCGGCAGCAAATATTTTTCCAGGCGATATGTTATTTAAAAATTTTGGTGTGACACGTCATGGCCGCGTTGTTTTTTATGACTATGATGAAATTTGCTATATGACCGAAGTAAATTTTAGGAAGATCCCTGAACCTATGTACCCAGAGCAAGAACTTTCGGGGGAGCCTTGGTACAGCGTGGGAGAGCAGGATGTTTTTCCAGAGGAGTTTGCGTTATTTTTATGCCAAGACCCTAAAATACGCGGTTATTTACAGAAGCGGCATGCCAACTTATTTACGGCAGAATATTGGCAAGGCTTACAAAATAGGATCCGCAGCGGCTATATCGAGGACGTCTATGCTTATCGAGAAGATTTGCGCTTTAGTTTACGTTTTGGACAGGAGCCAATGCAGCGACTTAGTGGCTGAGTTAAGCAAATAGAGCCACAGTATTGGGATACTCTGGCTCATATTGATATATCAAATTTAATTATTGCTGAGCGCCTTTAATCGCTTCTTCTGCCAATTGAGTGATTCGTTGATAATCACCGGCTTCAAGGGCATCTTCTGGCACTAACCATGAACCACCGATACATAATACACTTTTCAAGGCGAGGTAATCGCGGTAGTTAGCTGGCGATATTCCACCCGTTGGACAAAATTTAACTTGTGAGAAGGGGCCGGCAATTGCCTTTAATGCTTTTACACCGCCATTGGCTTCGGCAGGGAAGAATTTAAACTCTTTTAAGCCATAATTCATACCGAGCATTAATTCTGAAACGGTTGATATACCTGGAATTAGAGGGATACAACCTTTTGTTGCTGCACTGAGTAACTCTTCGGTAAGACCTGGGCTAATAGCGAATTGGGCGCCAGCCTCAGTGACGGCAGTGAGTTGTTGAGCATTAATCACAGTGCCTGCTCCGATCATCGCCTCGGGCACTTCATTGGCAATAAGACGAATTGCATCAATGGCACACTCAGTACGCAGTGTCACTTCAAGTACTCTAATTCCCCCTTTTACCAGTGCTTTTGCGAGAGGAACCGCCTGTTCAAGTTTATTGATCACAATGACGGGAACGACAGGGCCTGCATTGAGTACATCTGCAGCAGCTAATTTCCAATTATGCATAATCTTTTCCTATTCACTGAAGGAGTTAAAAATCGAGACTACAAGCCCCTTCTTCGGCACCCGAGAAGTGGTTTCTTAATGCACTAAAGAGCTCTCGACCACAGCCTGAACGTTGGGCACTTAAATCTGGTTGATAAGCCTGACGAGCGGCGAGTGTTGGTTCATCGACTCGCAGAGTCAATTCACCCGTTACACCATTCACACGAATGATATCGCCATTTTCCACCTTAGCCAGTAAACCGCCATTATGTGCTTCCGGGGTGACATGGATGGCCGAAGGAACCTTACCTGATGCGCCGGATAATCGACCGTCTGTTACTAGTGCAACTTTATAACCTCTATCCATAAGAACCCCTAATGGAGGCATGAGTTTATGGAGTTCAGGCATACCATTTGCAGATGGGCCTTGGAAACGGACAACAATGACGCAATCACGATCTAATTCCCCAGACTCAAACAGCGGCAAAATATCGTGTTGGTTATTGAAGACGACAGCAGGAGCTTCAATGATTTGATTCGCTTCCGGTATTGCGGAGGTTTTCATGACGGCGCGTCCTAAATTCCCCGATAAAACTTTTGTACCACCATGATGGGAAAATGGCTGATTAATATCTGCGATGACGTTCAAGTCAAAGGAGGTATCGGGGCCGTCACGCCACGCTAAATGACCGTTGTCTAGCCAAGGTTCCATGGTATAGCGCGAGAGGCCATCACCAGCAACAGTATGAACGTCGTGATGGAGTAATCCTTTGGATAAGAGCTGGCGGATAAGGAGAGGTACTCCGCCTGCGGCTTGAAATTGATTTATATCTGCTTGACCATTGGGGTAAATGCGGCAGATTAATGGGATCACTGCTGATAGCTCAGAGAAATCATCCCAATTAATGATGATCCCTGCTGCTCGTGCAATAGCCACTAGGTGCATAGTTAAATTAGTTGAACCGCCAGTTGCAAGTAAGGCGATAATACCATTCACAATGACCTTTTCGTCAATTAATTGGCCTATTGGCAGGTAATTACCTGATTGTTCGGTTAAACGAGTAATTTGGCGTGCTGCTGCCTCGGTTAAGGCGTCGCGTAAAGGGGTATCCGGCTGAACAAAAGAGGCCCCCGGTAAATGTAGCCCCATAACCTCCATGACCATTTGGTTAGAGTTTGCGGTACCGTAAAAGGTACAGGTGCCAATACCATGATAAGAGGCAGCTTCAGCTTCTAATAGCGCGTTTCTATCTACTTTGCCTTCGACATATAGCTGGCGGATGCGGACTTTTTCTTTATTCGGTAACCCTGTTGCCATTGGACCGGCAGGAACAAAAATAGCGGGAAGGTGACCAAAGGACAAGGCACCAATCATGAGACCGGGCACAATTTTATCGCAGATCCCAAGGTATAACGCGCCGTCAAACATATTATGTGAAAGGCCAATTGCGGTAGACATTGCAATCACATCACGGCTTAGCAGAGACAATTCCATGCCATCTTGCCCTTGAGTTACACCATCACACATTGCAGGCACGCCAGCGGCAACTTGTCCAATAGCACCCGATTCGAGTAACGCTTTTTTCAGACGCTCAGGGTAATTGTCATAGGGGCGGTGAGCTGACAGCATATCATTATAAGAGTTAATGATCGCAATATCAGAGCGTGTCATGCTTTTGAGGATCTCTTTATCTTCAGGTTGGCAGGCTGCAAATCCATGAGCGAGGTTACCACAAGCAAGTTCTGCACGATGAACGGTTGTACTACGTGCTTGCTCAATTTTGTGTAGGTAATGCTCTCTTGTTTTTTTTGAGCGAGCGATAATACGTTTGGTGATCCGCATTATTTCAGGATGAACGGAGGAATAACCGTTCTCTATCTTATTGGAATTGCTCATAATTACTAACCTCATCACAGAGACTTTTTATCTACCAACACGCATTTATCAAATAAGGGCGCTGAAGAGACTTTATTTGTTTAGCGGTATGTTACCGGTAACATTGTTAATTGAAATGCATAGAGTTGCAATGGATCGTGGACAGATTTCGAAGTATCTGTGATCTGAATCAAGATTGCTTGACTTGTTGATTGAGGGAAAATTGTGCTGTTTTCGATTAATAGGCTGAATTTTGTGAATGATTTGTGGTCTAGTAATAGGCTTACACATTGATTGAGAAAGAAGGTCTATAGTCGGGGATTCATGCTAAAACGGTTTATTGCAGTGGCATTACTGTTCACATCGTCTTTAACATATGCAGAGACGGTATTGGAATCAGGCTCGCTATCAATACTCAATGATATTCAGCAACGTACAAAAGGACTGAATGAAGAGCAGCGGGTTAAAGTGATAACGGAAACATTGCTAGGCACGCCTTATAACAGTCACACGTTGAACGCTTCTTTTTCGGCGAAAGAAACGTTGGTTATAAATTTAAAATCAATGGATTGCATGACTTTTATTGAATATACAGAAGCATTTAAAAGATCAGAGAATTATGATGATTTTATTCATAATCTAAAAAATATCCGTTATACGCAAGATAATATCTCCTATGTGAATCGACGGCATTTTTTCACCGATTGGTTGTATCAAAACGACGGTATGGTGTTTGATATCACCCAAACCATCAGCCCTAACGCAGTTCAGGTGTATAAAAATCTTAATTTAAAAAGTCATGGGCAGCGCTTTATTCAAGGTCTACCGGTAACGAAACGCGTAGTCAGCTATATACCGACAGAGTATATCGATGAGGCTGTGTTGGATGCGCTACAGACAGGGGATTATATTGGGATTTATGCTAATCGGGCTGGGCTAGATGTAAGTCACGTTGGGATTGCTATTCGTCAGGGCGGTAAAATTTATTTTAGAAATGCTTCCTCATTAAAACTTAATTTGCAAGTTATGGATATAGAGTTAATGCGCTATTTGCGTGGTAAGGCTGGGATCATTGTCGTCAGATCCACAGTAGACTCATCGACCGGATATTAGGGGATTACTTCAAGTTCTGATATCGCCATTAGTTAAATTTACAGCTTTAAATATATCTTTATGGAGCTGACTGTATTCAATTTGAATTGGATTTAATTTAATATTTAATTCATAAATTATGATCTACCTCATATTATGGATTGTTGTTACTCATTTTTCAGGAATTCTAAATATTGTTTAAAGTGTCTAACTATTTCTAGAGTTATTTAAAGTGTAAATAGTTATTAAAATATTAAGTATAAATAATTAACTATAAAACTAATTGTAGGCGTGATAAAAATAAAAAAATGATTAAAAAGCAATGAATTGCTTTTTTAAAAAAGGAATAAATTTGTTTAATAAAATGAATGATAACTATTAACTATCAATATGTTAAATTTTGATTGCTGATAACTATTTTTAAAGAGGGGGGGAAATTCTATAATAGTTGGGCTAATAAAATAATATTATTTCCTTTTCTAGGAGAGGGATATGGCGATAAAAAAAAGAGAAGATGTGTATGCTTTATTAGGTCACCATTTGCGTCAAGCAAGAATGAAAAGAGGATTATCTGGTCACGAATTAGCAAATATTATTAATTTAAGTCAGCAACAAATCTCGCGTTATGAGCGTGGCGTAAATAAATTGAGTTTAGATAAACTTATTGAAATTATTGTATTTTTAGATATCGATGTTAAAGATATTGTGAGGATTATTACGACAGAAGTTGAACATGAGAAGCGAACTTTCTATACATCAATAGAATAGGAAATTTATTTGAGATTAGGAGGTCTGACGAGATTCTCTAATTTATTAGAGGAATTTTTAGGCTGTTCTGATAAAGACTAAAACTTTGTTAATAATTTTAATCTAATATAGTCAATGTGACTAGTTATCAACGCGTAATATGTGTTCGAGCACCTCTATGGGTAACTGGTATTAAATTATCGGTTACCCACTCAAACTGTAAAATATACTAATATAATTGGTGAATATATCACTCAAGGTATGCTTATTTACCTTAGTCATCCATGACTCTTTCGTTATACATCGGATAAATAATCGCGATTGAAGGTCAACTTATATCTGAACTATCAAGACTAGATAAATAAACATGTGGTTTATACTTAATAAAGTATTCCGATTGATTATTTTTTATCAGATTAATTATAAATTATTCTAAAATTAATCATCTATCATATCAATTTTTGATAATTTGATTTTAAAGAAACCAGACCGTTTTCGTATTTTTACCCTTTTATTAGGTTTTGGTTTTAACTATTAACCAAATAAAGGCTATATTTGATTAAAGTAAAATAGTAACTAGATTGATAATGGTAACCTAAACCAATGAATTAAACTTATGCTAAATTCTTTTGAAACAAATTAGAGATAAAATAATCAACCCATTTAAGGTAAGGATGCCGTGCAGGCTATAAAGCATTTTCCGTGTATATGATAGCCTGAATCGAACGGTTAAAATGCTCAAAATAACGGTTACGCATTTTGGCTTAAGCATGGGTAAAAAAGGTATTTCAATCGTTTTTTTTAATATGGATAATGCCCTATTTTTCTTGGCGATTTAGCTTAGATAATCGTCTATTTTTATTTTGTGTATTCTTTGTAAACAAATAAATAGGTAGAATGCCTGTCAATTTAACATAGGGGCTATAAGGACAGATTGAATGATCCGTTATTTATTAATTCTAATGGTTTTTATTATTTCAGGTTGTTCAACGCTGTCACCACGGCAGGGATACTATGTTGATAATCGCTATCCGTCACGCAATACGAGTGAAAGAGTCCAATATGTGGTTTTGCACTATACGGTGTCTGATGACAATCAATCAATCTATCTGCTCACTAAAGGTAATGTGAGCTCCCATTATCTGATCCCAAGTACTCCCTCACAGGAAAATAATAAGCCCGTGGTATTACAGCTAGTGCCGGAATCGCTAAAGGCATGGCATGCTGGTGATAGCCATTGGCTAAATAGCAGTAATTTGAATGATACTTCAATTGGTATTGAAATTGTGAATTCAGGTTTTTCCACGGATCAGAATGGCCGTAAAATATGGGCTCCTTTTAATCAGTCGCAAATTTTAGCTTTAATCCCGTTAGTGAAAGATATTATGCAGCGCTATAATATCCCTGCGCAAAATATCATCGGGCATAGTGATATTGCGCCATTACGCAAAGAGGACCCCGGTAGAGCCTTTCCATGGGAAGAATTGGCGAAACAAGGCATTGGCGCATGGCCTGATGCTGCGACAGTAAAAGGTTATTTGTCGAATAGAGGGAAAGACGAGCCGAGTAATGTGCTATTGTTGCAGAAGGCGCTAAGGTTTTATGGCTATGCGGAAATTCCGCTATCAGGGGAGCTGGATGGGCAGACGCAACGGATCATTAGCGCATTCCAAATGCATTTCCGCCCACGGAACATTGATGGAAAAGCCGATGCTGAAACTGAGGCAATTGCGTTAGCGCTTATTGAAAAGTACCGTGATATGCCACGTTTCTTATCTACAAATTCATTTACGCATCCACAGGTTCAGCATATAACTAATTAATAACCTTATTTTTATAGGTTAGCGGATCGCGCCATATTCACGACTGATCTCTTTGGCGGCTTTGATCACCATAGCGCCGAGTTCAGTCACCCGATCGTCGGTGATCCGTGAAAGTGGCCCTGAAATAGAGATGGCAGCAAATGCCTCTTTGTGTTCATCATAAATACATGCGCCAATGCACCTGAGTCCTAAAGCGTGCTCCTCATCATCATAAGAGAACCCTTGCTTTTTCGCTTGTTGCAGGTTTTCTTTAAGGGCAGATGGCGTCGTTAAAGTATAAGGTGTATAGGCGTGAAGCCCTTTTTTACTCAATAGTGGAATGAGTTGTTCTTCCGGTAAGTTGGCGATAAATGCTTTACCTGCACCGGAAGCATGCAGAGGAAGTTTCCCACCGATAGGGGCAGACATGCGCATTAAAGCATTACATTGCACTTGGTCGACAATGACTGCGTCGAATTCACTATGGTCAAGAATAGCAAGGTTGACGGTCTCACCGGACTCTTCCATTAAACGACGTAAAATAGGGTGAACTAAGGCCAGTAGGTTACGACTTTCAAGGAAGCTGCTCCCAATAATAAACGCATTAGAAGCAATCACCCATAAGCCGAGATCGCCAGTCTGACGGACAAAACCGTGTTGTTCGAGTGTCATGAGCAAACGGTGGGTTGTGGAGTTAGGTAGACCCGCTTGTAGAGCAAGGTCGGTCAACGCAATCCCTCCCGTTGATTCAGAAATATATTCCAAAAGGGTTAGCCCACGACTTAATGACTGGACTTGACCTGCCGCAGGTGCTCCACTTGCCGGCCCCTTTGCCTTTTTTATTTTTTTACTGATTGATGCAGTCGCCATTAAGTCTCTCCTGACTGGAATGAATTTTTGTTTCTATTATGGATGATTTCACCTCAAAATACTCATCGGATCAGTGAAAAATTAGATCTTATGCAACCTGAGAAACTCTCATCATGAGGTGGAATTCTCAACGTAAAAATTATGATAGGATGAATGTGGCACTAATTTAACTTATGACTTTGGTTGTTGTTTTTTAGGAGGCAGGGAAAGTGGTTTATAAAATCAGTATGTTAGAACAAGAATTACAAAAAAGGATCTTAGTACTGGATGGCGCAATGGGGACGATGATCCAGCGCCATAAGCTAACCGAAGAACAATTCCGTGGTGAACGCTTTGCGGATTGGCCTTGTGACCTCAAAGGAAACAACGACCTCCTTGTTTTGACTCAGCCTGAAATTATCCGCGATATTCATGATCAATACTTTGCGGTTGGGGCAGATATTGTTGAGACAAACACATTTAACTCAACAACGATTGCGATGGCAGACTACAAAATGGAATCGTTGTCTGCCGAAATAAATGAAGCCGCTGCACGTATCGCCCGTGAATGTGCCGATGAGTGGACACGTAAAACACCGGAACAGCCACGCTATGTTGCTGGTGTGTTGGGACCGACTAACCGCACAGCCTCGATCTCCCCTGATGTTAACGACCCCGCATTTCGGAATATCAATTTTGATCAATTAGTTGAAGCCTATCGTGAATCAACGCGCGCCTTGATCAAAGGGGGTGTCGATCTGATCATGATCGAAACAATTTTTGATACGTTAAATGCAAAAGCGGCGATCTTTGCGGTTGAAACAGAATTTGAAGCCTTGGGAGTGACTCTGCCGGTTATGATTTCAGGGACGATCACCGACGCGTCTGGGCGTACCCTATCGGGGCAAACTACCGAAGCTTTCTATAACTCATTGCGTCATGCTAGACCTTTATCCTTTGGTCTCAACTGTGCTTTAGGGCCAAATGAATTGCGCCAATATGTGTCTGAACTATCGCGTATTGCGGAGTGCTATGTCAGTGCACACCCTAACGCAGGCTTACCCAATGCTTTTGGCGAATATGATCTCGATGCACAAAATATGGCGGAACAAATTCGTGAATGGGCACAAGCAGGCTTTTTGAATATTGTCGGGGGATGTTGTGGTACGACACCGTTGCACATCAAAAAAATTGTTGAAGCCGTTAAAGGAATTGCGCCGCGCGCCTTACCAAAGTTACCTGTAGAGTGCCGTTTATCAGGGCTAGAACCACTTAATATTGGCAAAGACTCGTTATTTGTTAACGTCGGCGAACGTACGAATGTGACGGGCTCGGCGAAGTTTAAACGTCTCATTAAGGAAGGAAACTACCAAGAGGCATTAGATATTGCTCGCCAGCAAGTGGAAAACGGCGCACAGATTATCGATATCAACATGGATGAAGGGATGTTGGATTCGGAAGCGGCGATGGTGCGTTTTCTTAATTTAATTGCTGGCGAACCTGATATTGCCCGTGTTCCCATTATGATCGACTCTTCAAAATGGGATGTTATCGAAAAAGGGCTGAAATGCATTCAAGGCAAAGGCATTGTGAACTCAATTTCGATGAAGGAGGGGGAAAGTGCCTTTATCGAACATGCCAAATTGGTGCGTAAATATGGTGCCGCAGTCATTGTGATGGCATTTGATGAGGTAGGCCAAGCTGATACCCGCGAACGAAAAATCGAAATTTGTCGTCGTGCCTATCACGTATTGACTGACACGGTCGGTTTCCCTCCAGAAGATATTATTTTTGATCCAAATATTTTTGCCGTCGCGACAGGTATTGAAGAACATAATAACTATGCTGTCGATTTTATTGAAGTTTGTCAGGATATTAAGCAGCAGCTTCCACATGCGATGATCTCTGGTGGTGTCTCTAACGTGTCGTTTTCATTCAGAGGCAATGATCCCGTTCGTGAAGCGATCCATGCTGTGTTCCTCTATTATGCTATCCGTAATGGCATGGATATGGGGATCGTCAATGCGGGGCAGTTAGCTATCTATGATGATCTGCCTAAAGAGTTAAAAGATGCGGTCGAAGATGTGATCTTAAACCGCCGTGAGGATAGCACTGAACGCCTGTTGGAATTAGCGGAAAAATATCGTGCATCAGGCAGTGAGGAGCAGCAAGTTCAACAGGCTGAATGGCGCTCTTGGGCTGTCGAAAAGCGTTTAGAATATGCGTTAGTTAAAGGGATCACCGAATTTATCATCCCAGATACGGAGGAGGCGCGCCAACTCGCAGCAAGCCCTATTGAAGTGATTGAAGGGCCATTGATGAATGGGATGAATGTCGTGGGTGACTTGTTTGGTGAAGGGAAAATGTTTTTACCACAGGTTGTTAAATCCGCTCGAGTGATGAAACAAGCAGTTGCCTACTTAGAACCTTATATTCAGGCACTTAAACAATCAGGTAGCAGCGCGGGTAAAATTTTATTAGCGACCGTTAAAGGTGATGTTCACGATATAGGTAAAAATATTGTCGGCGTCGTTTTACAGTGTAATAACTATGAGATTGTTGACTTGGGCGTGATGGTACCTTGTGAAACCATCTTAAAAACAGCCCGTGAGCAGAATGTTGATGTTATTGGCCTTTCTGGGTTAATTACGCCTTCGTTGGATGAGATGGTCCATGTGGCTAAAGAGATGGAGCGCCAAGGCTTTACAATCCCTTTGATGATTGGGGGAGCGACAACATCAAAAGCTCACACGGCAGTAAAAATAGAACCCAATTACAGCCACTCAGTGACATATGTACAAAATGCATCGCGCACTGTAGGCGTGGTTTCCGCGCTACTTTCCGCAACACAAAAAGCGGAGTTCGTTGCTCGAACTCGCCGTGAATATGAAATCGTTCGTGAGCAACATGGACGTAAAAAACCCAAAACCCCGCCAGTCTCCCTTGAAGTTGCTCGCGCTAACTCAGTGAAAATTGATTGGCAAAATTACCAGCCACCTGTGCCACGTTTCCTTGGTGTGAAAGAGGTCAAAGCATCGATTGAGACATTACGTCATTATATTGATTGGACGCCTTTCTTTATGACATGGTCGCTCGCGGGGAAATATCCACGCATCCTAGAAGATGAGGTGGTCGGTGAAGAGGCGCGTAAATTACTAAAAGACGCGAACAACATGCTAGATCAACTCGCGAAGGATAATGCCCTGACGCCAAGAGGCATATTTGGTCTATTTCCTGCAAACAGTGTAGGGGATGATATTGAAATATATCGTTCCTCGGCTCGTGATAGTGCAGATGTTATCGCTCTCAACCTACGTCAACAAACAGAGAAGAAAGAGTTTCCTAACTACTGTTTATCTGACTTTGTCGCCCCTAAAGCCAGTGGAAAAGCGGATTATATTGGTGCTTTTGCGGTTACGGGGGGGTTAGAAGAAGATGCCCTTGCAGATGGATATGAACAGCAACATGATGACTATAATAAAATTAT
The DNA here is from genome assembly GCF_028477945.1 of Providencia sp. PROV261. Lineage (NCBI taxonomy): Bacteria > Pseudomonadati > Pseudomonadota > Gammaproteobacteria > Enterobacterales > Morganellaceae > Providencia > Providencia sp. PROV261. The sequence goes on from NZ_JAMPMC010000040.1 coordinate 17,091, forward strand.
GTTGAAGGCGTTAGCTGATAGGCTTGCGGAGGCATTTGCGGAATACTTGCACCAGCAGGTGAGAAAAGAGTATTGGGGTTATGCCCCTGACGAGGATTTGCCGAATGATGAGCTGATCCGTGAAAAATATCAGGGGATCCGACCGGCGCCGGGGTATCCAGCTTGCCCTGAACATACCGAAAAAGCCAAAATTTGGCAGTTATTAGATGTGGAAAATCAAATCGGTATGCAATTAACCAGTTCTTATGCAATGTGGCCTGGAGCGTCGGTTTCAGGTTGGTATTTCAGCCACCCTGAAAGTAAATATTTTGCCGTCGCTCAGGTGCAGCGGGATCAGGTCGAGGACTATGCAAAACGTAAGGGAATGTCAGTCAGTGAACTTGAAAGATGGCTCGCACCAAATTTAGGCTATGACCCAGAGGATTGAATTTCCGGAGGATCGGCACCATCTTATCAGTAAGACACTTAAAGAGGCTGAACGATGAGCTACGAATTTATTATTGAAGATAGGCTGCCGAACACGGCAGTTTATCCTTATAAAATCCAAAACAGTGCGGCACCTGAGACATTTTTCATGAGTGAAGATCTGGTGAGCGCCATGATGAGTATTTTGCAAATCATGGATAAGCTTGATACCGATGAGATGTTAGATGACCACTGTTTCAATCAAATTTGGCTAAAAAGTGAATTGACACCGGCTCGTGCGGAGGAGATTTATCTTTATTTAGAAGATGCACAAATGGTTGAGCCTGTTCCTTCACAAGAAGAAATTGACGCATTCCACCAAGCACAACGCGATGAAGATAAATTATTATCGAAAGAAAGCCCGAAAGAGGGAATGATCCCTGTGCATAAGTTTGCCACCAATGACGGTTGGTTGGTCACCATGAAAGAGTGTGGTTGGATAGCTGAAGTTTTCTCCCCTGAATTAATCGGGGAAAACCAATTTGTTGTGTCACAAATAGCGAACCTATGTAAGGTCAGCCATGAAATGCTGGAATCCATGCTAGTGGAATGGGGGAAATTTAATTTATTCGCAAGCAAACATGGCGGTTATCGAGTCAACTAATCCCCTTTAGGTGGTGAACGGTTTTTCACCACCTAAAATATGCCTAAATATTCTATTATTCGTTGCTGATTTTAGGAGCTGAACGCTTATGCTTTTCCATGAGGAGTGTTATGTTATAAGCATAATGCTGGCGAATGGATTGATTGAATGAATTTACGACCCTTAATATTTTTGCTTTGTTTAGGCAGTGCTGCTTTTGTGCAGGCTAATTCCAAGGAAACATTATCGGTACAAGGAAAACAGCAACCGCCAGCTTCTCTTGCCACACCCCCTGAAAACCTTCCTGTCGAGTTTACTCATAAATTAAAAGAAGCTGAGTCTGGTGATATTGATGCCATGCTCGGTATTGGCCTTGTTTATATGGATGGTACTGATTATTTATCTCCTGATGCAGATAAGGCTTTCATTTGGTTTAAAAAAGTCTCTGATCGCGGCAGTGCCGATGGTGACTATTATTTAGGGCTTTTAGCACAACAGCAGCAAAAATATGCAGAGGCAGTGCGCTGGTATCGGAAAGGTGCAGAAAAGGGTGACCCTGATTGCCAATATAGTTTAGGTTTTTTGTATGAGCGTGGCTTAGGCTTGGAGCAAGATTATAAACAAGCTAAAGCATGGTATATGAAGTCCGCCGAACAAGGGGGCGCGTATAGCCAATTGGCGTTAGGCATGTTTTATTACGATGGCTTAGACGGTGAGGTTGATTATCAAAAAGCCAAAATGTGGTATGAAAAGAGTGCACAGCAGGGAGTGGCTGCGGCAGTCAATAACTTAGCTGTCTTATATGAAAAGGGTGAAGGCGTTCAGCAGGACGAGGAAAAAGCCATTGATTTGTATCGACAAGCAGCAAATATGGGTTCAGCAATTGCCCAAATGAATATGGGGGATCTCTATTATGAAGGCCACCGTTTGATTGAAAAGAACCCGTATCAAGCGATGTATTGGTATAAGCGTGCTGCATCACAGGGGTATACAGATGCACTGTTTGTGATGGGGCGGGGCTATGAAGAGGGTGATGGTGTAGGCAAAGATCTTGGCAGTGCCTTTGAGTGGTATTTGCTAGGCGCCAATAATGGTTCTGTTCCTGCTGCAATGAAAGTCGCGGAGTTTTACGAAAAAGGGTTAGGCGGTGTCAAAGCCAATCATGGAAAAGCCATTGAATGGTATATGAGCATGGCCGAGGATGATATTGTCGAAGCACAAACAAAACTCGCTGAATTGTATATTGCAGGGCAACTCCCTGAGATAGATATTCAAAAAGTGGTGAGTTGGCTACAAGCCTCAGAGCAGGATGATATCCAATCAAAAAATCAATTGGCCATTTTTTACTTAACGGGAAATGGGGTAAAACAAGATGCGCGAAGAGCGCGGGAATTATGGCAACAATCCGCGTTTCAAGGCCTCAGCGATGCACAAAATAACCTTGCCGTCATGTATGCCAAGGGTCTTGGTGGCGATAAAAATATCTTTCGAGCCATCATGTGGTTTGAGCGGGCGAGTCAGCAGGATGATAAAACAGCACAAAAAAATTTAAGGTTGTTAAAAGAGAATGCAGCGGTGACAGCAGCGATGTTGGAGTACACGGCAAATGTACAAAAGGCGATGGCTAAGATAAAGGGGGGTGATGAATGATAGCTGAATTGATGGTCGCATATGTACTCGCGGCAACATTGCTAACAATAACACCGGGTATTGATACCGCACTAATTTTAAGAACATCAACGGTTCAGGGAACACGAACGGCCTTTACCGCCGCGGCAGGAATTGGGTTAGGGTGTTTGGCGTGGGGGGCTATGGTAGCCTTTGGTTTAGGCGCACTGATTGCCGCCTCTGAACTCGCTTACTCTATTTTAAAATGGTGTGGTGCTGCCTATTTGTGTTGGCTTGGTGTTCAAATGCTATTGAAACCGAGAAACCATTTTTCAGGTGATAACGCGACATCCACCAAGCAACAAAATTGGTTTATGCGAGGCTTTTTGGGCAATTTACTTAACCCAAAAGTAGGTATTTTCTATGTCTCATTTTTACCGCAATTTATCCCTGCCGGAAAAGATGTAGTGATGTGGACATTTTTGCTGGTGGGGATCCATGTCATTTTAGGGATTATTTGGAGTGGCTTGTTGATTGGTGCTACCCGCCCCCTATCGACATTATTTAAAAAACCGGCGGTAATTCGCTGGATGGACAGAACAACAGGGCTAATTTTTATTATGTTCGCGGCTAAATTAGCTTTCTCTCGCCGATAAAGTCAAAGGCGCCCTTTATCTAAGAGCGCCTGTCTTCTCAGGAAAGTGAGCCGTTATTCAAATAGATTTGAATGCAGAGTGCGCACTATCTCTTCCGCGTCATTACCTGGTACCAGTAGGCAGATATTATGGCTGCTGGCACCGTAGCTGATCATTCGGATATTGAAGGATTCTAGCGCCCCAAAAATTTGTTTGCCGAGGCCATTTACTTGCGACAGTTCGTTCCCAATGATGGCCACTAGCGCTAAATTTTCTTCTACTTCTACGCGGCATAGCGCTGATAGCTCTGTCATCAGTGCGTTGGTGAGTAAGCTACCATTTGTACCCGTAGAGCCAGTGGTGTCTAATGTGAGGGCTACGCTCACCTCGGATGTGGTGATCAAGTCAACGGAAATATTGTGACGTAATAAAATCGTGAATATTTCAGCCAAGAAGCCTCGAGCATGCAGCATTTTTAGGCTATGTAACGTGAGCAGTGTTTGTTTACGGCGCAGTGCTAACGCTCTAAATTGAGGGGCATTCGCGGTTTTATCACACACTAAGGTTCCGCCAGCTTGTGGCTCTTTACTGGAGCCAACAAAAACAGGGATCCCAGCACGTACCGCAGGTAATAGCGTTGCTGGATGCAATATTTTAGCGCCAAACGTTGCCATTTCTGCGGCTTCGTCAAAAGCAATTTCATCGATACGCTGTGCTGCGGGTACGACGCGTGGATCTGTCGTGTAAATACCAGGAACGTCTGTCCAGATATCAACACGTGCTAAATTGAGAACTTCAGCCAATAATGCCGCGGTATAATCGCTACCGCCACGGCCAAGTGTTGTTGTGCGTCCTTTGCTATCTTGCCCAATAAAACCTTGTGTAATGACTAAAGAACCCTGTAGGCGAGGGAGCAAGTGTTGTTGGGCCGACTCTTTTAATTGCAAAAGGTCGGGTTCAGCGCGACCAAAGTTTGCATTTGTTTTCATTACTTTGCGCACATCAAACCATTGTGAGTTAGCCCCACGCTGGCGGAGGACTTCAACAAACAGCAAAGTCGACATAAGTTCACCGTGACTCACCATTTCATCGGTGAGCGCATCGGAAGTTGCCAGAGAAGCGGAATCTGCCAAATGAGCAATATTATCTAATAAACGATTAATCTCTTCGCGAATTACTTCCGCATGTTGTAAATGATCAATAATCGCATATTGGATCTCTTTAACTTTTTGCAGTAGCTGATTACGTTTGTCGGCATCGCAACCTTCGGCAAGCTCTATCAACAAATTAGTGATACCCGCAGAAGCAGAAAGTACCACTACGCGGACATTATTGTTCGAAAGAACAACGTCTGCACTTTTGTTCATGGCTTCAAAATTAGCGACACTTGTCCCCCCAAATTTGGCGATAACGTACGGATTATTTTCTGGCAAAGAGGCTACTGCATTCATGGTATCAATCCCTTTTGGCAATCTATTTTTTATATAGAAATATCGGGTTAGGCCGATGCCGTCAATGAAGAATCGATGCAAATCAGTAATTCTAATGATGACTAATTTATTATCGCTTTTCCCGATGGCTGTAATAAGCTCTGGAAAAATTGCAAAAAATTGCCCAATATCATAAGGATTGCAAGAACGCAGGAAAGTGATAGGTCAAGATGACTCGGCGAGTTACAATTATTTTTATTTCAAATATTTTGGAGAGTGTTATCCATGAATAGTATTAATCCAAGCCAAACGGCAGCATGGCGGGCGCTAGAGCAACATTTTGCGCAAATGAAAGATACCCATATGCGCGACCTGTTCAAACAAGACAATGATCGCTTTACCAAATTTTCCGCGACATTTGACGACCAAATTTTGGTGGACTACTCCAAAAACCGAATTACTCAAGAAACATTGGATAAATTATTCGCATTAGCTGAAGAGACTCAGCTAAAAAGCGCAATGAATAGTATGTTCAGTGGTGAAAAAATTAACCGTACCGAAGATCGTGCTGTATTGCATATCGCACTACGTAACCGTGACAATACACCGATTTATGTTGATGGCAAAGATGTGATGCCAGATGTCAACGCGGTCTTAGAAAAGATGCATCAATTTAGTGAGCGCATTATTAATGGCGAGTGGAAAGGGTATACTGGCAAGGCTATCACGGATGTGGTGAATATCGGTATCGGTGGCTCAGATCTTGGTCCATTTATGGTCACCGAAGCGCTACGCCCTTATAAAAATCACTTAAATATGCACTTTGTTTCTAACGTTGATGGCACGCAGATAGCGGAAACGTTGAAAGTTTTAAATCCAGAAACAACTCTGTTTTTAATCGCATCAAAAACCTTCACGACGCAAGAAACCATGACGAATGCGCATTCAGCGCGTGATTGGTTGCTCGCACAAGCGAAAGATGAACAGCATATCGCAAAACATTTCGTGGCACTGTCAACCAATAGTGAGCAAGTCGCGAAGTTCGGTATTGATACGGCAAATATGTTTGAGTTTTGGGATTGGGTTGGTGGCCGTTATTCATTATGGTCAGCGATTGGCCTATCCATTATCTTGTCTGTGGGTTATGACAATTTTGTTCAGCTCCTCGAAGGGGCTCATGCAATGGATAAGCACTTTACCCAAACGGCTTTTGAAAAGAATATTCCTGTTCTCCTTGGCTTAATTGGCATTTGGTATAACAACTTTTTTGAGTCGGAAACTGAAGCGATTCTGCCATATGATCAATATATGCACCGTTTTGCCGCTTATTTCCAACAAGGAAATATGGAGTCAAATGGTAAGTATATTGACCGTAATGGCAACAAAGTTTCTTATCAAACGGGGCCAATTATTTGGGGTGAACCGGGCACAAACGGCCAACATGCCTTTTATCAATTGATCCATCAAGGAACTAAAATGATCCCTTGTGATTTTATTGCGCCAGCAGTAACGCATAATCCACTCGGTGATCATCACGATAAATTACTGTCGAATTTCTTTGCTCAAACGGAAGCGTTGGCATTTGGTAAGACGCGTGAAGTTGTTGATGCGGAATTTGCGGCTCAAGGTAAAAACCCTGCGGATATGGAGTATGTTGCTCCTTATAAAGTGTTTGAAGGTAACCGCCCAACAAACTCAATCTTGCTTAAAGAGATCACACCTTATTCATTAGGTGCACTCATTGCGATGTATGAACATAAGATCTTCACGCAAGGGGCAATTCTGAATATTTTCACCTTTGACCAATGGGGTGTAGAGCTTGGGAAGCAATTGGCGAGCCGAATTTTGCCTGAGTTAGAAAGTAAAGACGAAATCAGCAGCCATGATAGCTCAACTAATGGGCTAATTAATCGTTATAAAGCTTGGCGTTGATAAGCGTCATAGCTACCTTTCACAGCCTGCCATAATGGCAGGCTGTCGCTATTTAATCATTTCTACTTGATCATTTTGTGTGTATGACTCATTAGCGTTAAAAATTATTTTAAGAAAATTTTACAATTCATGTGGGATTTGTGATTTTTTAACTAATTTGTTAGCTAACTTTAACCTTATCGCAAGGCAACGTGATATCCTTCATGCTAAGAACCAATATGATACAAAACCACACAGTATAGTGGTGGAATGATGAGTAATGGATGAAACGCTTTTTATCTCTCACCCGATAACATGGCTATCAGAAGATGATGACCTTGTTCCTGAAAATGTTTTAGATTGGCTACATGAACTAGGGTCGATGACAAAACGCTTAGAGCAGCATTGCCAACGTGTCACGGTTGTTCCTTATACGCAACGTTATGTGACTCAAGAGGCATTGAGCGAAGAAGAAGCGGCGTGTTTACCTGTCAGTGAATATTATTGGTTACGTGAAGTCATTATGTATGGTGATAATATTCCATGGTTACTTGGACGAACGTTAATTCCACAGGAGACATTGACTGGTGAAGACCGGAAACTTATTGATATCGGTGCTGTACCGTTAGGGCGTTATCTCTTTAGCCATGATAATCTTTCCCGTGATTATATTCATATAGGGCAGCAAAATTTGCGATGGATCCGCCGCTCTCTATTAAGATTATCTGAAAAACCTTTATTATTAACCGAACTGTTTTTACCTGAATCACCTGCATATAAAAGATAAAAAATAAAAGGAGCACAACAAATGGAGGGAAGTATGGCGCTAAGTAAATGGCATGCCTACAGCCGTTTGATGCGTATTGATAGGCCGATAGGGTCGCTATTATTGTTATGGCCAACCTATTGGGCGTTGTGGATTGCCGCTCAAAGTATACCGAGTTTACATATTCTTATTGTCTTTACGGCGGGCGTTTTCTTGATGCGTGCAGCCGGATGCGTGATTAACGATTTCGCAGACCGTCACTTTGATGGCCATGTTGAGCGAACGAAACACCGCCCATTGCCCAGTGGTGATGTGACAGAAAAAGAAGCAAAAATTTTATTCGCTAGCCTCGTTGGTCTCTCATTTTTATTGGTACTGACGCTAAATTCAATGACTATCTGGCTATCTGTTGCCGGATTAGCTTTGGCGTGGATTTATCCTTTTGTTAAGCGAGTCAGCCATTTACCTCAAGTTGTTTTAGGTGCCGCATTTGGTTGGTCTATCCCGATGGGCTTCTCTGCTGTCAGTGAATCGTTACCATTGGTGTGCTGGGTACTGTTTTTGGTCAATATCTTGTGGTCCGTGATTTATGATACCCAGTATGCGATGGTTGACCGCAATGATGATTTAAAAATCGGCGTTAAATCAACAGCGATACTGTTTGGCCAATATGACAAGCTGATTATTGGTATTTTACAGATCGTGATGATTGTTTTATTGGTGTTAGTGGGTTCATTGGCTGATTTAGGAGCGGTGTACTATATCGCACTATCACTATCGGCATTGCTGTTTATTTACCAACAAAAATTAATGGTAGATAGGGAACGAGCACCGTGTTTTAAAGCCTTTTTAAATAATAACTATGTTGGATTGATCTTATTTATTGGGATTTTCTTAAGTTACTTGTAAACCATTTGTGGAATAGTAAAGGGGTAATGTGAAGCACATTACCCCTTTTACGTACTGACGACCCTACGTTTTTAACGTGGGATTTTGTTTATAAGGGGGAACATGAATTGCATTCCCCCTTTTGGTTTCTTTAGACTTAAAAGTTAGTCTTCTTTTGATTTTTCTGTCTCAGTAGCGCGCTCCTCTGGTTGACTCACGCTCTCGATAGTCAAACGAATTTCTGGCGACATTAAACGCGAAATAACCGCATAGAGTTTTTTCGCATTGGCCGTGAAAATGTCGTTTTCATCATTATCAATGTAGCCTTCTTCCCGTAGCGTTTCGACTAAGATTGAAAAGACCGCTTTATCGAAGAATTCAGGAGCGTTAATACCGTGCAGCACAGAAAGACGTTGAGCTAGCATGCGGCTCTCTTTTTCTAATGTATTACGGCTAATTTCTGGACTCGCATTGAGTAAAGAAAGCGTAATCGCATAGCGCTGTAAGGTTTCGCGAACACCTGCTGCGAGCAACTGTAATGGGCGTATACGACGTGGATTAAGAATGACAATATCGTCTTCTTTTAAGCACACTAATTTCTGGTTATTTAGCTCATCAATTAAGGTATCAACGACGTCAACCAAAGAGCCACTATCAAAACGCATAAACAGTTCAGCTTTGAGGAAGGGGTAAATTTGCCCTACTTGATAGTGGATATCTTGGCGGCTAATACTTTCATGATGGAGCACAATGCTCGAGATCAGTGATGGCAACACCAATAAGTGATGAATGTTATTACGATAATAGGTCATGAGAACGGCATTCTCACGAGGAAGAATGATAATGTCTCCCATACTATCTTTTTCGACTTCAAACTTATCCATCTGCAAAGCATGTTCTAACAATTGCTCCGCTGTTTTATTTGGTGTTGTTGCATCAGCCGTATAAGGAACATTACGCAATAACTGTAGGTAACAATCGACTTGCTCAATAAGTTGCTCACGCGTTAATGAACGTTGGCGCGACGCAAGTAATGCCGTTGAGCACAGGTTGATAGCGTTAGCTGCCGCAGCATTATTAATATTGACCATAATGTGATCTGCTAGCCCACTGACGATTGGGTTTAACCAACTCGGGCGCTGAGGTTCGATAGGGTCAATCGAGTCGCGCCAATCAGGTACACGTTTTGTGAGATATTGAGAGAGTGAAATAGGCTGACCAAAATTCACATAGCCTTGGCCTAAGTTACGTAATTTACGTAGGCCGCGAACCATCGAAAAGAAGCCTTCTTTCTCTTTTTCAGCACCACGTAGCTCTTTGGCATAGGTTCCCACTTCCAGAACATTTTCATAGCCAATATAAACGGGCACGATCGTAATAGGACGAGAGTCGCCACGTAGCATCGCTTGTAGCGTCATCGACAAGGTACCTGTTTTTGGCTGAAGTAAACGGCCTGTACGGGAGCGGCCACCTTCAACAAAATATTCAATAGAGTAACCCCGCGCAAATAATTCACTGAGGTACTCACGGAATACGGTTGAATAGAGTTTATTACCTTTAAAGGTTCGACGAATAAAGAAAGCGCCGAGGTGACGGAAAATAGGCCCCGCTGGCCAGAAATTCAAGTTGATACCTGCCGCGATATGAGGAGGAACTAAGCCTTGATGATATAAAACGTATGACAGCAGCAAGTAATCCATGTGGCTGCGATGAGAAGGCACATAAACGATTTCATGACCATCTTGCGCCAATTGGCGAACCCGCTCGGCATGCTGAACGTTGATCCCTTGATATAAGCGGTTCCAAGTCCAACTTAACACTCGGTCAGTAAGACGTATCGCTTCATAAGAGAAGTTAGCGGCAATTTCTTCCATCATATTGACGGCATTTTGCTGAGCTTTCTTCAGTGGAATTTTTTTGCTACGGGCTTCGTCTTCAACCGCCTTTTCAATGGCTTTTGAGGTCAGCAGCTTATTGAATAGCTCTTGGCGAACAGGCAATTTAGGGCCAACAGCAGCAAGGCGTTGGCGTGAATAGTGAATACGCGCGACCCGTGCAAGTTTATTCGCAATAATAGTATCTGTGCCATGTTCTTGCGCCATCAAGCCCATCGACACTGGAGGGGAAAAGCGAACAAAGCTATCTCGCCCAAGCCAGATTATGGCAAAGAACTTTTGAATACCGTTAAGTAAACGCAATGGCGGCGCCGGTGTATGCCCTTCACGCCCAGGAGAGCGACCGAACATGACAGAAGCCGGTAGCATTTGGATATCAAGATTCGGATTACTACGATGCAAATCTAAGTAGGCATGGAATACCTTCACCGATTCTTTACGTGGATTAGGAGAATAATAACGAAATACTCTAGGGCCATCATCAATAAAGACGTAAGCCGGTAATTTAGTGCCATTAATGTCATTATCGACCAAAGGATCAGGTAGGCCGATAGATAAGCATTGGTGACGTAATGTTAAAAGGTCAGATTTAGAATGATATGGCAGCACATATAATGTGGGCCGACTGGTGTCCAATTCAAGTTCTGAAATAGGGTCCGTTGGAACGAGTTTGCTCTTTACCAGTAATTTAAGTGGTAAATTCAACGTGTTGTAATATATTTTACGCCATAGTGACATAAATGATTATAGCCTCTTGTTAACAATGCTTCGCAAGCATACCAGAAATCAACTGGCAAATCTGTTACTGACAATTAACTTTGACCGCAAAAAATGATTATTGTTTTGTAATTTTGAGGAATAAATATGGCAAACCAAACTAAGGGATTTACGCGTGTAATTAAGGCTGCGGGTTACTCCCTTAAAGGGTTGAAAGCAGCTTGGGTCAATGAGGCTGCATTTCGGCAAGAATCCGTTGCGGCAATACTTGCTGTCATTATCGCGTTATGGCTGGATGTTAGCTATATCGACCGATTATTATTGATTAGCTCTGTTGTACTGGTCGCTATCGTAGAATTAATTAACAGTGCAATAGAGGCGGTCGTGGATCGTGTAGGAAGTGAATATCATGAGTTGTCTGGACGAGCGAAAGATATTGGCTCGGCGGCTGTGTTTATCACGATTGGGTTAGCTTTAGTTATTTGGGCGACGATATTGTGGCAGCATTATTTCGTTGGCTAGTCAGAAATTATCGAAAACAGAGCGATTATCGGTGAGATTACTGGCAAATATGGCATTCGAGTGATTTAAGTGTTTCAAATCTTCATTTACCTGTATATACTCACAGTCTGACTGTATAAACAAACAGGGGAACGAAATGAAAGCACTGACCGCTAGACAACAGCAAGTTTATGATCTGGTGCGCGATCACATTTCTCAGACGGGTATGCCACCTACACGTGCTGAAATAGCAGCAAGCCTTGGTTTTCGTTCGCCTAATGCGGCAGAAGAGCATCTTAAGGCCTTAGCTCGTAAAGGGGTGATAGAGATTGTTTCAGGGGCTTCTCGTGGTATCCGTTTACTGCTTGAAGAAGAAAATGATCCTGAAATTCAGGGGCTACCTTTAATTGGGCGTGTCGCTGCCGGCGAACCTTTATTAGCGCAAGAGCATATTGAAAGTCATTATCAGGTTGATCCTGAGCTATTCAAACCACATGCTGACTTTTTATTGCGTGTTAATGGGATGTCGATGAAAGATATCGGGATTATGGATGGTGACCTGTTAGCTGTTCATAAAACACAAGATGTCCGTAATGGGCAAGTGGTTGTGGCGCGTATTGAAGATGAGGTTACGGTAAAACGCTTTAAGCAACAAGGTAACCGCGTTGAGTTAATCGCCGAAAACCCAGAGTTTGCACCTATTATTGTCGATTTACGTCAACAAAATTTCACTATTGAAGGATTAGCGGTAGGTGTGATTCGCAATGGTGATTGGTGTTAATATTGGTCTTATAACCACCCTTCAAAATATTGCTGGCAGATTTTACTGTTTTCTAATATCAACCTAGGTTTGTCACTAGGTTATTAAATTAGATAAAAAGTCTGCCACTCTATTTAAGTGCTCCCTCAGCAAGTACCTACTATCAGCAGTAATTCTACGCCACTTCTTATTTCTTCTTTGTGATAACGGGTTGCTCATGGTTGTGTTCACAATGTTCATGATCCTGGCAAGTGCTGAGTTCGTAACATTCATGACATAATCCATGATTTTCTACCACTGTGTGTCTCAGGTGAAATTGGTGGCTGTTTGCAAGAGACATAATTGCTGTTTCAATTGTTGTGCAATCACTCTCTGTGACACTTCCGCAATGATCACAAATCAACATTACTGAGATATGACTCGGGTTATCGAAATGGTGACAGATAACATAACTATTTGTTGATTCTATTTTATGAATAAACCCTTGCTCTATTAAGAACTCTAAGCCTCTATAAATCGTTGGTGGTTTTGCTTGAGGCTCTACCTCTCTTAATAAATCTAATAAGTCATAAGCACTGATTGCGCCATGTTGCTGTGCAATCAGGCGTAAAACAGTTTCTCTTTGCGGTGTGAGCCGAACGCCTCTTGATTGGCAAATTTTTTCGGCCATCACTAGCAGTTTATCTTCACTCATTTTTTTCATGGTAATTGACCTTACATCAAAACTGAAAATTGCTGTTGTAAACAAGTTTACCATAACTTCATTGCAGATAGAGATGGAAATAAGAAGAGAGCAAAAGGGCTAACATAGAGAAAAATATTTATTTATCAAAAACAAGAATGAAAATTTTAATCCGCAATATCGGACAAAAATAGAGTCATATTACATTTTAAATGTATCGCTTGAGGTTAATTGTCATAACACAGTTTGGGCGTTTTTCTTAACCGTCAGTAATTGTGAGGCTTTAGGCTAGGCTTTTCTGTTAGACCGATGTTTATCGGTAAACGGCACAAAACTGCCGATTTTGGGATGCTATAACCGTCTACGGTCATTAACCTTATAAAATTAAGGTGTAAAATTTAAAATTATGCATTTTGTTTTTTGTATCTCAATAGCGGTTAAATATTCTATTTAAGATGTCTTATTTAATTAAAATAAAGCGATAATTTGTGACTTAAGGTACTTTGTAAGTATTTTTTCGTCAATAGAAGCAACAATCACTAGGCTATTATGGGGAGTGTCTTTTTATGAATAGTTAAAAGGTCGTCTGCAATATCAATAAACTTCATTAGTGGATAATTAATTTGTAATAAAAAATTAGTAGAGGCATAAATAGAGTAGTATTTACTTAGTTATATATTCTAATGTATTTATTTAGCGAATATTGTTTCACTGCCCGCGACCCACATAATCAAAAATAAATCTTGAGTTTCATATCACTTTATTTTTCTAGTTATAAACTCATACCGCGAGAAGTCTTTGAAATACTTCTATCTCTTCTTTATAGATGAATATCTTTATATTCTCTCACTTCACCCTTAGATAAAGGAATATCATCGTTCACTGCTAAGCGACTGCATATGAGGCATGTTTCCCCTATCTATATAGGAGAACAGCGTTGATATGTTTAGGATTATCATGGTTTTTTAAAGGTAACGATTAGAGATAGAACATTGCTATTGAAAAATTATTCTCTTGAGTGGAGATACATCTTTGTATCTAAGTAAAGTAATGCCGTAAGTTTAATTAAAAAATAGCCACTTGGTGAAATTCTAAATAAAACCAAAGGGTAATCATTACACTCAAAGCGGATGACATGAAAAGTAAAGAACTGTTACATTTGGGGTGAATGTCAATTAAGACTTATCTTACAACAATTCAACCACATAGATTAATTATCTTCTTTTGTGTGTAAATTGGTGTTAAGTATTGTTAGATTATAAAATATAGAATTTTATTTCAGCATATTCCTTTTTTATAGTTTTATATGTAATGAAATTATTTCAAACAAATGGATACAAATGTAAATTTTTATAAATTATTTACCTTTTATAAATATAAATTAATCCAATTTTGATGGCTAAAAATATGATTTTTTAGCTTTTGTGGTTGTTTGTGCTTTTGTCTTGGTGTTTGTAAATATTATATTTTGTTTGTAATGCTTTTTTGTTGTGTTTTTGACAAAAGATATTGTTGCGGTAATATTGGAACCAGTTGATGAGGATGTTTGGAAATATTCTTCATATTGAAAAAGATAATTATGCTACTACGTTTTGCTTTTAGAGAAAACGCAATTAGATAAAGATTTTGATATCTTCCAAATATAAGAAAACTCCTAACATTAAATATGTTCCTGATGTTGGCTATTATCTTTGTCTAGTTAATAGTTAATGAAATGACTAATTAACTAGGTTGAAAATTTTATCCATATAGCTATTTCTATATTGGCCGTCACTTTCCTTTATAGGAATAGTATTTTTATTTTTTACTATAGGCGGTGCTCAGGAGTCTATTACTGGATAGCTGAAAGCTAACAATAAGTTAAATTCAAGAGTCACTAGAACCGTAAAAATACGACTACTTAATATGTGTTTTTGAGTATGTAAGTAGAAAGGGTAGTGCCTTTTTTAGAGTCAATTTTTTTGACTTGCCTTTAAAAAGGGGATTAAAAGGATTTTTTTAACCCTAATGGTGTTAGCTAAATAGGCTAATGCTGATTATTCAAGTTTATATTCAAAATTTTAGGACTGGATTTACAAGGATGTAACGAATTTAAATTTGAACATTAAATAACAATGTCTTTCACTACTACATGTTATAAATACAGAGGTATTTAAAATGTTATTCAACAAGAAACTAGTAACAATCGCAGTATTAGCAAGTTCAATGGTAGCTGGTTCAGCATTAGCTGCTGGTGAAGTAGGTAAAAAAAGCACTGAAGTACGTTTCAAAGCTCAATTACGTGCGGCTTCTTGTGATGTAGCTTCAACTGCGGAAGGTTCTGTAATTGATTGGGGTACTTTTACTCTTGACCAAACTAATGGTAAGAATGTTAAAGACCAATTAGGTTCAGATAAAAACTTCAACCTGATCCTGACTAACTGTTCTAAAGCAGCAGCAGAAGATGCAGCTATTTTCGTTCATGCAGAAGGTAAAGAATCTCCACTATTCCCAGAGTATTTTGCAAACACAGGTGCTAAATCTTTAGCAGTTGCATTATCTTCAGGTGGTAAAGATATCAAACCAAACGTAGACACAGAGCTGAAATTCTCTAACGCTGTAGATGTTAACGGTAGCACTACAATTCCTGTATTGGCTAAACTTTTACTGACTCAAGTAGGTGTTGCTCCTGATACATTAAACGTACCAGTTACTTTCTCTGTATCTTATAACTAATACTGATAAAGTTTAGATAATGGCATAAGAGGCTATTTACAGCCTCTTATTATTGAAGATGGAAAATGTAGGTTTAGATAATGCAAACAATAAAACTAAAACAAAGAAATTTGAATTTTTCGATAGATAATCTGCGATTGTTAATTTTACTGTTTGTTTTTATTTTACCATTTATTTCCGCGCAGTCATTTGCGAATGGTGGAGTAGGGTTAAATGCTACAAGATTAGTCTATTCTCAAGGAGAAGAAAGCATTTCTATTAGTGCAAGAAATAATACGAGTATTAACTATCTTGCTAAATTTGCTATAACCCAAGAGAACGGTGGTAAAAATGTTCCTTTCGCAATTTATCCACCTTTAGTTAAAGTTGATAGTAAAAAAAGCCAAGATATTAGAATATTTATACAGCCTCATAGCCTACCAGTAGATAGAGAAACAGTTTTTTACTTTACAGGCACTATGATCCCCTCAACTAATGGACCAGCAACAGGTGCGGGTATCAATATTGGCTATAATAATATTATAAAATTATTCTATCGTCCTAATAATTTACCTATATCAATAGAAGATGCATATAAGAAGTTAGTGATCAAATCCTCTCCATCAGGTGTAGTAGTTGAAAATAACTCTCCTTACTACATAAATCTAAATAGATTAGTGGTTGGTGGAAAAAAGGTCAGTTTAAGCCTACAGAAAAAGAATACCATGATTGCGCCATATAGTTCTTATAGCTATACAGTCGGTGGAGGTTTGAATAATAAGCAAGCTACATGGGTTGTAATTAATGATCTAGGTGGCGAGGAGAAATATGATGGCCAAATACTTTAAATACATCAAACTTGGTTGCCTAGCGTTACCGTTTTTATTGGGTTTTAATAGCGTTGCAAATGCAGTTAAATTTGAAGTTAAAGGTAATATCATTAAAGGCTCTTGTAAAGTTGTCTCTCCTACATTAGATGTTACTTTCAATTTACCGATACAGACCAACACAATAAAAGAAGCTGTTACAGATAAAACGCATGTGAAGCAATTTTTATTTGGTTATGAATGTGATAGCTTTGATTTTTCTAATGGAAATGCGGGTGTACCATATCTGATGAAAATAACTTCGGGCAGTGGTACTGAAGTTAATAGCATGAATAAAATCTATCCTACTAATAATATAACAAATGCAGCGTTTGTATTATGGTCTTGTAAAGACGATGAGTCCAGTTGCAAAATAGTTGAACTTTCAAAATCAGAACATGTACCTTTTACTATAAAAGGGAATGGTAAAGCAGAAAATTTATTCGAAGTTAGTGTGGTTAAATTAGATGGTGAAAGTTCTTTAAAACCTGGAGAGTTGCTTTCCTCTATAGATATTACGTTAGAGCAACCATAATAAGGAATTATTATAATGAATTTTAAGAGAAATAATCTTATATTTGCGGTTACTTTAGGCGTGTGTATGTTATTTGGAAATGCAAATGCAAAGGATAAAGAAGGGGTAGACATAGAATTTAATGTGACTGTACCTAAAAATACATGTGATATCCTTATTGAAGGTACTTCACAGAATGTCATTGATTTTGGTTCAATCGCTTTGGCAAGATTAAAGTCTGATTCCGCTGAGGGAAAAGTTAAATTACCTTTTTCGATTAAATTAGCGGAGTGTAAAAATAATGACTTTGCTAATAATTATATTACTTTAGATGGTAACTATGTTGTTGAAAATAATGGATTCTTAGATGATCCTGGTGAGAGAACTTTTGCTATAAGAATCAGTGATAAAGAAACAGCTACGCAAGCTGATGATGTCTTTTTTGATAAAAATAAAAACAAAATTTGGACCAATATTCAAGAAAATGTCATGGAAAAACAGTTTTATGCCTATTTAATGTGCAAGAATGGGGTTAAAGACTGTGCATCTGACGCAAACATTGGTCAATTCAAGTCAACGTTCACGTTAACTTATATGGTTGACTAACTAAATTGGTTTTTCTAATGTTTAAAAAAATACTGTTCTTGATAGCATTACTGATGACATCCAGCGTATTCGCGAATGGAATATCTCTAAATAAAAGTAGAATTATTTTTTCACATAAGGATGTGAGTCAAGATATTCAACTTATAAATGACTCGAATCATCCACTCATTGTTCAAACAACAATGTTGGGCGAGGATAAAAAATCTCAGAATAATAATTTTATTGTTTTACCTCCTTTATTTAGAGTCGAAGCTAATAGTGGATACTCAGTAA
>NZ_JAMPMC010000041.1:0-34876 GCF_028477945.1 Providencia sp. PROV261
CCCCTTTTTATCACTTTTTTATTCGATTGCTGCATTCCACAGCAAAACGCACCTTTATACAGATTTACCCACAAAGTTATCCACAACCATAAAAATAATTAAAATATAACGCGCATTACGCAAACGATTGCGTTACAATTAGCATGAAAATTCATCGTTGATTTTATTTTTATGTTCTGAAATTGTTAGTGGCTTATCTCTATCTATTGATATTTTGATGTGATTAAACAGTTACAGCAGAAATAGGTATATATAAGAAGCGTCGTTTTTACGCTTTAAACTAACTCTTACGGTTTTATTGCTTTCTTATCCAAGGGATCTATCTCATGCAACAGCTTCGTCCTATTCGTCGTGCCCTGCTCAGTGTTTCTGATAAAACAGGTGTTGTTGAATTCGCTAAAGCGCTTTCACAACGAGGTGTTGAACTGCTCTCTACAGGTGGAACCGCAAAACTACTTGCCGAGTCAGGGTTAAAAGTCACCGAAGTTTCAGACTATACAGGGTTCCCTGAAATGATGGATGGTCGTGTTAAAACACTTCACCCAAAAGTTCATGGTGGCATTTTAGGTCGTCGTGGCATTGATGATGCCATTATGCAGCAACATAATATCGAACCGATTGATATGGTTGTTGTCAATCTGTACCCCTTTGCACAAACCGTCGCTAAGCCTAACTGCACCCTAGAAGATGCTGTTGAAAATATTGATATCGGCGGCCCCACAATGGTGCGCTCAGCCGCTAAAAACCATAAAGATGTCGCGATTGTTGTGAACAGCAATGATTATGAAAAAATCATTGAAGAATTGGATAACCACGATAACTCTTTAAATTGGTCTACTCGTTTTGACCTTGCTATTAAAGCGTTCGAACATACTGCCGCTTATGACAGTATGATAGCCAACTACTTTGGCGAATTAGTCACCCCTTATTATGGCGATACAACGCAACCATCGGGACGTTTCCCTCGTACGTTGAATTTAAACTTTATCAAAAAACAAGACATGCGTTACGGTGAAAATAGTCACCAAGATGCCGCTTTTTATATAGAAGAGAACCCTAAAGAGGCATCAATCGCCACGGCGACACAGCTGCAAGGTAAGGCTCTCTCTTATAACAATATTGCTGATACGGACGCCGCTTTAGAATGTGTTAAATCTTTCGAAGAGCCAGCTTGCGTTATCGTCAAACATGCCAACCCTTGCGGTGTTGCTATTGGTAATAATATTCATGCAGCTTACGATCGCGCGTTTAAAACGGATCCAACGTCTGCATTTGGTGGCATCATTGCCTTTAACCGTCAGCTTGATAAGGCAACAGCAGAAGCGATTATTGAGCGCCAATTTGTAGAAGTTATTATTGCACCAACGGTTGCCGATGATGCTCTTTCAGTATTAGCGACCAAGCAAAATGTGCGTGTACTTACATGTGGTGAGTGGGATAAACCTGTTGCAGGATTAGATTTTAAACGTGTTAACGGTGGTTTATTGGTCCAAGACCGTGACCTTGGTATGGTTGAACCTGACGAGCTACGTGTTGTGACTAAACGCCAACCCACTGAGCGTGAATTTAAAGATGCCCTATTCTGTTGGAAAGTCGCTAAATTCGTTAAGTCGAACGCGATTGTTTATGCCAAAAATGATATGACTATTGGCATTGGTGCAGGGCAAATGAGCCGAGTGTATTCTGCGAAAATTGCAGGTATTAAAGCCGCAGATGAAGGCTTAGAAGTTGCAGGTTGTGCAATGGCCTCCGACGCATTCTTCCCGTTCCGTGACGGTATTGACGCAGCGGCAGCCGTTGGCGTGACCTGTGTGATCCAGCCAGGTGGTTCAATCCGCGATAGCGAAGTGATTGAAGCGGCTAACGAGCACGGCATCGCCATGATTTTCACTAATATGCGCCATTTCCGCCATTAATCATGTGGAGTTAAGTATGAATATTTTAATTATTGGCGGCGGTGGTCGTGAACACGCCCTAGCATGGAAAGCCGCACAATCACCACTTGCTGACAAAGTTTATGTGGCTCCGGGTAATGCTGGAACTGCATTAGAGCCTAATCTTGAAAACGTGGCTATCTCAGCAACGGATATCGATGAATTATTAAAATTTGCGAAAGAGCAACAAATCGGCCTAACGATTGTTGGCCCAGAAGCACCACTGGTCATTGGGGTCGTTGATGCGTTCCAAAAAGCAGGGCTAACCATTTTCGGTCCGACTCAAGGCGCCGCACAGCTCGAAGGTTCGAAAGCTTTTACGAAAGACTTTTTAGCTCGTCACAAAATACCGACAGCCGCTTACCAAAATTTTACTGAAATCGAACCTGCTTTGGCGTATCTGGATAACGTCGGCGCACCGATTGTTATTAAGGCTGATGGTCTTGCCGCAGGTAAAGGTGTCATTGTCGCGATGACGCTGGCTGAAGCTAAAGATGCTGTGCACGATATGCTTGCTGGTAACGCATTTGGTGATGCAGGTCACCGTATCGTGATTGAAGAGTTCTTAGACGGTGAAGAAGCAAGTTTTATTGTGATGGTGGACGGCGAAAATGTCGTTCCAATGGCAACTAGCCAAGACCATAAACGTGTTGGCGATAGTGATACAGGTCTTAACACTGGCGGCATGGGCGCATATTCACCGGCCCCCGTTGTGACAAATGAAATTCACCAGCGTGTCATGGAACAAATCATCTATCCAACAGTAAAAGGTATGGATGCCGAGGGGCATCGTTATCAAGGTTTCCTCTATGCGGGTTTAATGATTGATAAGGTTGGTAACCCTAAAGTTATCGAATTTAACTGCCGTTTTGGCGATCCTGAAACTCAACCTATCATGATGCGTTTACAATCTGATTTAGTCGAGTTGTGTCTTGCAGGGGCAAAAGGTGAGCTAGCAGGTAAAGATTCCTTATGGGATGAACGCCCTGCTCTCGGTGTGGTAATTGCTGCCGGAGGTTATCCAGGTGATTACCGCCAAGGTGATGTGATCCACGGTTTGCCGACCGAAGAAATGGCGGATAGCAAAGTATTTCATGCTGGCACTAAAATGAAAGATGATAAGGTCATCACTGCCGGAGGCCGTGTTCTTTGTGTCACAGCACTCGGTAATGATATCGCCCAAGCTCAACAAAAAGCCTATCAAGCCGCTGAAAATATTCATTGGGATGGCAGTTTTTACCGTAAAGATATTGGTTATCGTGCCGTCGCACGCCTGAAATAGCGAGCACAGAAGTTAAACTCACTAAGCTGATAAACAGCCGCTTTATCAGCTTTTTTATTTCTAACAGGCGAAAGCGCTGAGTATTTCGTAGCCTAACTAGGCGACAAAGTAATTTATCCTCGGGGGTATACACAAATATGTGACTGAGGTGAGTTGCTGAAGCCAACAACGTTAGGATGCGAAAGACGACGAGCGGTGAGATTACAATGAATCTTTACTAGGCTGCCAGCGGCAAAAATCGGTATCCGCAACCATCAAAAGTTGATTCCCTTCAGGGGATTCTAACCAAGCAATATTCAGCTGTTTATGCCAAACTTTTGTTCGGCTTTCTAACCAATTTTGTGCATAAGGTTCAAATTCGACTTTTTTGACATCACCGCCACAAGTGACGACTTGGTTTTGTGACCAACGGCCTTGGTATAGTTTCACACCACCGACTACCAAAGCAGTATTAATATCTAAAATACGTTTTGCTTCAAAACGCCAACGGATAATGTCATCGGAAGAAAGTGCGGTTTTGCGATCTTTTTCGACTCGTTGCATAAAGATCACATCATCGTTTTTGTTAAAACGGAGTTGTTCCATCATTTCTTGCTCACCCGCATTTAAGATTTGGCTACGAATTTGCCAAAGCTGGCCTGCTCGGTACTCGAAGAAATTAACGGAAGTATCAGTGCCTTTGTAAGGGCTGTAAACAACCATAAGCACTTGAGGGTCATTTTTTGCGTCATTAAGACGCCACATACGGATTACACCATCATCCGCAATAAATCCACTCGCACTAAACTCGGGAAAGTTGTTACGAGAAGAACAGGCGCTGAGCATTGAGATGGCTCCCAATACCAGCAACCCTTTCCGAATGAACAAAAGGGGTCGTTGACTACCCCCCCTGATAATTCTAGTTTGCAACTTAATTATTTTACCGCTTCTTTCAGTGCTTTACCGGCAGAGAAAGCAGGAACATTAGTTGCTGGGATAGTGATCTCTTCGCGAGTTTGCGGGTTACGACCGGTACGCTCTGCACGGTGGCTGACTTTGAAAGTACCGAAACCGACCAGTTGTACTTGCTCGCCTTTTTTCAGCGTTTCTGAAATAGCATTCAGAGTTGATTCTAATGCTGCTTTAGCCTGTACTTTTGTCAGGTCTGCTGATTCTGCGATAGCATCAACTAATTCAGTCTTGTTCATAAATTATCCTTACACAGTGTGTTTATCGTTTGCAAAGCATCGAGTGCGTCGGATATGCCAAATTGACAGCCCCTGATACACGCCCCCGATAGCCACTTCTCTTCTTGCCCCTAAATGTAGACCAGTCTAGGGGCAAATGTGAAGTCTTAGTCATCAGCATTACTGCGCTAAGTCACGTTTTCATCAATGAAACGCTAAAAACTAGCCTACAGTAATACCAATATTGCTAACCCCCGCTTCACGGAGGTCAGATTTTAATCCTTTAATTAACTCTAAGTCTCGCTCTTCACAGGCAGCCAGTAAACGGAAAATTTCCCACTGGATATCCCACTCTTCCTCAATTGAGGACAATTCTTTCAGCTCTTCCTCTGACATTTCCCTACCAGCTTGGGTCATTTCCAGCATCGCAACAGTACGAATCGATGTTTCGCTAACCGCAATAGCATGGCTCAGTGTTTCGCCACTTAATTTTGCATGAACCACTTCACCTAAAGCGATACAAGCATCGATGGCTGGATAAACACCGTAGAAATCAAAATCATCTGCTGACGGTATAATTTCTTCTAATTTTTCGAGCTGATTGTCGAAATTAATTTTACTGTCTTTAACGACCAGCGTTTCCCATACCAAATCAAGTATAGACCGATAAACCTTTGCGTCAGTAAATTCACTTTGCTGACAAAACATTTGGTAGTTGGGGTACATTCGTTCGCACAGGCATGCCATAAAAGTAACATGTTGCCAGCTTTCTAGTTTTTCCAACCTCAAATGGATGGGATTTCTTAACATAATTTCAGACTCATCAATCTCAATACATCGCAGTTTACCTGAAAATCTGCCAATACCACATATTTTGCTGATAATTAGCCGGATTTCTCTTTCATTCGCTCAAAAAACGACCTATTAGAGGCTATTCCATCAGCAAGTCGCGTTGGCTCAGGTAGCCGATACCCCTTTAAACAGCGTTCAACCCACTCACGAGAAGCACTGACACTCATCTTATGACCCGGTGAAATAAACAAAGGATTACATCTTTTTTTACTTCTCAGCACCCAACCAAGCTGATTTTCGCCATGCCGTAATGGTTGAAAACTTCCCGGGGCTTCATTCACTGCTTCATAGTCACCGTACAATCGACTTTTTGCGACTCCAATGGTTGGCACATCAGCCTGTAAGCCAAAGTGACACGCAACACCGAAACGACGAGGATGGGCGATCCCTTGGCCATCAACTAACACTAATTCAGGTTTATGATGCAGTTGTTGCCAAGCTGCCATCAATCCAGGCACTTCACGAAAAGAGAGCAAACCCGGAATATAAGGTAATTGTGTGGGTATTCGCGCAATCTGATACTCAACCAATTGCAAATCAGGCCATGACAGAACGGCGATCACCGCACGAGTGACAGTACCTTGCTGCTCAAAGCCCACATCAGCACCACCGATAAAAATCGGCTGTATATTATTTTCATTCAATACAATAAGCTGTGCTTTATCTGCTTGCTCTTGTCGCAACAATCGAGTGTCTATGGCCATGATGTGCTCAATACTTATTATGATTAACGATTAATGATAGAAGATAACAGCGTACTTACAAGGATCTGTGAGTACGCTATCAAAAAACCGATCAGTTATTGATGGTATTGGCGGGAAAAACGGTGGACGGCATCAACAAAAGCACCTGCATGCTCAGGGGGAACATCTTGATGGATACCATGACCTAAATTAAAGACATGTCCATTACCTTGCCCGAAGCCTGCCAAAATATTTTGTACTTCTTCTTCAATGCGCGGTATCGGAGCATAAAGCATTGATGGATCCATATTTCCCTGTAGTGCCACTTTGTCACCGACTCGACGACGGGCATCCGCAATTTCAGTGGTCCAATCAAGACCTAGAGCATCACAACCTGTTGCAGCCATCTCCTCTAGCCATTGCCCACCGCCTTTTGTAAATAGGGTCACAGGCACACGGCGGCCTTCATTTTCACGTATTAGGCCATCAATGATCTTATGCATGTAATGAAGAGAGAATTGTAAATAATCACGTTTAGTTAGCACGCCACCCCATGTATCAAAAATCATGATGGATTGAGCCCCTGCCCGAATTTGCGCATTTAAATATAAAATCACGCTATCAGCGAGTTTATCCAGTAATAAGTGGAGCGCATTCGGGTCTTCATACATCATTTTTTTAATTTTTGTGAACGCTTTACTGCTGCCACCTTCGACCATGTAAGTGGCTAATGTCCACGGACTCCCCGAAAAACCGATAAGAGGTACATCCCCCTTTAGCGCTTTACGGATTGCTCTTACCGCATCCATAACATAGCCCAGTTCCATTTCCGGATCAGGTACTGGTATGTTTTTTATATCATTTAGGCAAGTGATTGGCTTTTTGAAACGAGGCCCTTCACCCGTCTCAAAATAGAGGCCTAGCCCCATAGCATCAGGGATGGTTAAGATATCAGAAAATAGGATTGCGGCGTCTAATGGAAAACGACGTAACGGTTGAAGTGTCACTTCACACGCTAACTCGGTGTTTTTACACAGAGAAATAAAATCACCAGCCTGTGCACGCGTTGCTTTGTACTCCGGTAGGTAACGCCCTGCTTGACGCATCATCCATACAGGGGTGGTATCTACAGGCTGACGTAGCAAAGCACGTAGATAGCGGTCATTTTTCAACTCAGTCATTATTTACTCCATTATAGTCAGTGGCCGCCGCAAATGGCTAAGGGCCGCTATTGTAGCATGTTACACACAACAATATCAGCGCCTAAGCAATTCGCACGTTTAGGCGTCCTCTTGGCGACATAAAGCCACCGTATCTTCAATTAATCGCCTTGCGATTGTGTCACTCGGAGGAATTTTAGGTAATTCATTGTAGTGATACCACGCGGCACTCACGAGTTCATTCGGGTCAACCTTAATTTCGCCACTGTCATAGTCAGCCAGAAACCCCATCATTAATGAGTGAGGGAAAGGCCAAGGCTGAGAAGACACATAACGAATATTACGTATTGTGATCCCGCTTTCTTCCATGACTTCTCGTGCTACCGCTTCTTCCAGTGTCTCACCCACTTCAACAAAACCCGCAAGTACGGTAAAGAGAGGGTTTTGAGTATGGCGGCGGTGCTGTGCTAGCAATATATGGTCACCACGACGGATGCCAACAATAATGCAAGGCGCAATTTGTGGGTAATAGCGTTCATGGCAATGGTCACAAAGACAAGCCCACTCAGTCGTACTATGACGCATTGCGGTGCCGCAATAACCGCAGTAACGATGGGAACGATAAAACTCCGCTAACTGTACTCCACGCCCAGCTAAACGAAATAATCCCTCATCTTGTGATGCTAATAAGCGCGGTGAAGCCATATCTGTTGGCATTTTTTCAGCAATTAGCCAAACAACCTCACCTTGCCATTCACCAATCGGTGTTGCTATCTTCCCAGACAGTGACCAATCTTTTGCACTCCCCCTAGGAGCATCTCCTTGTGGTAACCATAAGCGCCCAGCAAAGCAAACAAACCACCAACCTTTCTCTGTTCCAGTTAATGTCACTTTTGTCATTTTTTACATCTTTTATTGGTATAAAAGGATTTCATCTTTTTCTATAAAGATACGCTTTTTTCACAAAATGTAATCTAGTCGTTGTACTTAATCATTTTTAGTTAGTGTTTTTGACACTTTTTAGACAGTTTTTTCCCTAAAACATCGAAAAAGTGTCACAAAACCGTCAACTCACTGTCACCTTGGAAAATTAGCATACTAACTAACCAATATAACTCCTCTATACAGTGAGAGATAAAATGAAAACGATTGTACCCGCAGTTTTACTTTCATTAACCGCGTCAAGTGCTGCTTTAGCAGCCGATAACGATTTAACCGCCTTGATTGAAGCCGCTAAAAAAGAAGGTCAAGTATACAGTGTTGGAATGCCAGATACTTGGGCTAACTGGAAAGGAACTTGGCAAGATCTCGAAAAAACCTATGGATTAAAGCACCAAGATACGGATATGAGTTCAGCGCAAGAGATTGCTAAGTTTGCCGCTGAAAAAAATAATGCTACCGCAGATATTGGCGATGTCGGCGCCTCCTTTGGCCCTGTTGCCGTACAGAAAGGCGTTACCCAACCTTATAAACCAACCACATGGTCACAAATCCCTGATTGGGCAAAAGATAAAGAAGGCCATTGGGCACTGGCTTATACGGGCACCATTGCTTTCATGATCAATAATGAGTTAGTTAAAGATGCACCAAAAAGCTGGGATGATTTGCTAAAAGGTAAATATAAAGTCACTGTTGGTGATGTTGGTATCGCAGCTCAAGCTAACAATGCAGTATTAGCAGCGGCCTATGCGCGCGGTGGTGATGAAAATAACTTACAGCCCGCTATTGCGTTTTTTGCTGAACTTGCCAAGCAAAAACGTCTTTCCGTGAATGATCCAACCGTTGCAAATATTGAAAAAGGCGAAGTTGCCGTCGGTATTCTTTGGGATTTCAATGCGCTGAATTATCGTGATCAGATCAATCGTGATCGCTTTACCGTTGTCATTCCTTCTGATGGTTCAGTTATCTCAGGCTATACCACTATCATTAATAAATATGCCAAAAATCCAAATGCCGCGAAGTTAGCACGTGAATTTATTTTTAGCGATCAGGGGCAAATTAACCTAGCTGAAGGCTACGCCCGCCCAATTCGTGCTGAATACCTCACCCTCCCCGAAGAGATTAAAGCCAAATTGTTACCGGATGAGCAGTACAAAAATGTTCGCCCAATTAACGATGCGGATGGCTGGGAAAAGTCGTCTCGCAAACTCCCCAAAATGTGGCAACAGCAAGTGTTAATCCACCAGCAGTAATGTCACTTAGGAAGAAAATATCTCATGTCTGATAAAGTGATCCTTGTTGTTCTCGATGGCTTGAGTTACCCAGTAGCCCATGATTGTATGGGCTACCTCAATGGGCTGATCGAAGCTGATCGAGCAACGCTCTATAAAGTGGAGTGTGAGCTACCCTCTATGTCACGCCCTTTATACGAATGTATTTTGACGGGAGTTTCCCCTGTCGATAGCGGTATCGTTAACAATGACGTCGTGCGACTCTCCCACTTTGATAGTATTTTTTCTTTAGCCAAGAGAGCAGGTAAAACAACGGCAGCCGCGGCTTATTATTGGGTCAGCGAGCTATATAACCGAGCACCTTTTGTTGCGACTCGAGACCGTTTTACCAATGATAAGCAACTCGCTATCCAGCATGGTTGTTTTTACCAAGCAGACCATTATCCAGACAGCCACCTATTTATGGATGCGGAATACCTGCGCACTCAATACTCGCCTGATTTTTTACTGATCCATCCGATGAATATTGATGATACAGGCCATAAGTTTGGTTTTGATTCCTCACAATATCGTAACGCGGCGCGGCAAGCCGACACTATTTTGTCAAATTACTTACCTCAATGGATTGAGCAAGGCTATCAAATTATTGTCACGAGTGATCATGGCATGAACAGTGATCATAGCCATGGCGGTATATTACCTGAAGAGCGCACTGTTCCTCTGTTTGTTATTGGCGAGCAATTTTCACATCAAGAACAGTGTATGGTGAAGCAAACTGCGATTTGTGGCACGGTTTGCGCCTTACTCGGAATTGAATATGGCGATAAAACAGTCTGTCACACATTATTGGTAGGAGATAATTAATGGCCGACGTTAGCGTACCTTGTGAACAAGCAAACCACCAACAAGGGAAAGCCGCAATGTTAAAGAAACACTTATCACGTTTTCATTGGGGATCAGCCTTATTAACACTGCCATTTATTACATTGTTTTGCTTGTTTCAAATCGCCCCTATGATTTGGGTATTTATCAATAGCTTTATTTATGAAGAAGCTTGGTCAATCGACAACTACCTTGATATTTTCACCAACGATTTTTATCTGCAAGCCTTTGAGAACACCCTCTGGTTATCGATTGTCTGTAGTATCATCGGGCTATTCATTTCTGCATTAACGGCATTTTCCATCTATAAAATGCAAGGCAGAGTACGCAGTATGATGATTTCCTTCACCACAATGGCGAGTAACTTTAGCGGTGTTCCCCTTGCCTTTGCTTTTATCATCATACTTGGGGTCAATGGCGCAATTACCCTGCAATTGAAATCTTGGGGAATTATTGAGGATTTCGATATTTATAGCGCAAGTGGGTTAATGCTGCTGTATATCTACTTTCAAATTCCTCTGGGTATTTTGTTGCTTTATCCTGCCTTTGATGCGTTGAAACCAGAGTGGGAAGATGCGGCTAAAACCATGGGAGCCAGTAAATTATCTTATTGGCGCAACGTTGCTATCCCCGTACTCGCTCCCGCATTACTTGGTACTTTTATTATTTTAGTTGCTAATGCCGTTGGGGCTTACGCGAGCACTTACGCCCTGATGAGTGGCAATTACAATCTAGTGACCATCCGTATTGCCAGCTTAGTCTCCGGCGACCTTTATTTAGAGCCTAATTTAGCAGCAGCATTATCCGTTTTACTAATTGCTATTCTTGGATTTATCACTGCCATCCATCATTGGCTATTAAAACGGAGTTATCATGCCAAGTCATAATCTTACCGCCAAGCCAAATGGCTCTTCCGGCCTTTGGCTACATAAATTCATTCTTATTAGTGTTGTTTTGTTATTAGCTCTACCTATTGTTGCCACTTTTATTTATTCAATTTCTACACAATGGGGAGCGACCGTTTTACCGGATGCCTTATCGATAAAATGGTATTTACAGTTATGGCAAGACCCTCGATTTCTGTATGCTTTTGGGCGGTCGCTGCTCATCTGTTTTAGTACTTTGTTGGTTAGCACACTAATCATTTTACCAATGGCATTTGCCGTGTTTTACCGCTTCCCGAAATTAAAGGGGCTGATGGATTTACTGATCATCCTGCCTTTTGCTATTCCCCCTGTGGTGTCATCGGTGGGTCTATTACAAATATTTGCTGATGAGCCATTTATGCTGGTTGGTACGCCATGGATATTAATTGGTACTTATTTCACTATCACCCTACCTTTCATGTACCGTGCACTCGCTAATAGCTTCCAAGGCATTAATTTACATGACTTAATGGATGCCGCGCATTTACTCGGAGCAAGTACCTTTAAGGCTTTCTTATTAATAGTATTACCGAATATTCGCAAAGGATTACTAGTCTCATTACTGATCTCATTTTCATTTTTGATGGGTGAGTTTGTGTTTGCCAACATTTTGGTGGGAACACGTTATGAAACATTGCAAATCTACTTATTTAATATGCGTCAAACCAGCGGTCACTTTACCTCTGCGTTGGTGATGTCTTATTTCTTATTTACCTTGTTACTCACATGGCTCGCCACGCGGATGAGCCGTTCGGGAGATGAATAATGAGTTATGTTATTGCTGAAAATTTGAGTAAATCATTTGGTCAAAATCAGGTGTTCTCTAATATTCAATTCACAATAGAAAAAGGCGAATTTATTACCCTGTTAGGGCCTAGCGGCTGTGGAAAATCGACCTTATTGCGTTGTATTGCCGGACTCGAACAACCTGATAATGGTGACCTGTATATCAATCGCCAAAACATCACGCACCAAGCAGCCCAGCAGCGAGGCGTTGGCATGGTCTTTCAAAGTTATGCGTTATTCCCGAATATGACAGTTGAAGACAATATCGCCTTCGGCCTAAAAATGCGTAAAGTCAACAGCACTGAGCGCAATAAAGCGGTTGCAGACGTTATTGAAATGGTTGAGTTGCAAGGTAAAGAGCAGCAATTTCCTCACCAGCTTTCGGGTGGACAGCGGCAACGTGTCGCCCTTGCACGTGCATTGGTGATGAAGCCCCAAATATTGCTATTGGATGAGCCACTTTCGGCATTAGATGCGCGTATTCGTAAACATCTGCGCCAACAGATCCGTCATATCCAACGTGAGTTAAAATTGACGACTATTTTTGTTACTCATGATCAAGATGAAGCCATGATCATGTCTGATCGCATCTTTTTAATGAATAAAGGGGCGATTATCCAGAACGATACAGCTGAAAATATCTACACGCAACCAGCCAATGAATTTGTGGCGCGTTTTATGGGCAATTACAACCTTGTGGAGGCTGACAAAGCCAATGCGCTACTCGGGCTTAATTTGCAAGGTACGCTCGCTATTCGCCCAGAATCCATCTATGTTAAAGAAGCAGGGCGACATTACGGTGAGCATATTTCACAGCCCGTCGATGCGATTATTTTAGATCATCAACTGTTAGGCAATATTATTCGTTATTCCGTCAATACCGCGGCAGGCAATATGACGGTTGACTTGTTAAATCGCTCATCTGAAAGACTATTTGAACCCGGTACACGCCTTGAGTTAATGTTTAATAAGAACGAAATTCGCGCACTACGTTAGCAAACGAGATAAAAGAGGCACAATGCAAAACAAATTGGCGGTTTTTGATTTAGATGACACCCTAATTCAGGGGGATAGCAGCGTACTGTGGACACAATACCTGTGGGATAAGCAAATTATCACCGACCCGCGTTTTGTCGAAGCCGACAAACAAATGATGGCACAATATAACTCAGGCTCCCTAGATATGGCGACTTACCTGCGTTTTAGCCTGCAATCGCTATCTGGGTTCAGCATCGAGCAAGTTGATCTCTGGTTAGATGATTTTGTTGAGAGCATGATCGTGCCACGTATATATCCCGAAGGGATCCGCACAATCGAGCAGTATCGAAAGCAAAGGATCCCGATCATTGTGATCTCTGCAACCGTTTCTTTTATTGTGAAAAAGATAGCCGAACGATTCGCTGCTGATGTCGTGATGGGAATCGACATCAAGCAGAAAAATGGTGGTTACAGCACCGAAATAGAAGGCATTGCGACTTTTAAAGCAGGCAAAGTCAAACGCCTGCTTCAGTGGATCAGCCACCAGCCAATTACCGATGCCTATATTTATTTCTATACCGATTCCGCCAATGATCTGCCCATGTGCCAATTTGCCGATGAGGTGTTTATCGTAAATGGTGACGCGCGTCTTTGCCAAGTCGCCACCGAACAACATTGGACACAATATCACTGGGAAGTTTGAATATTTTTTTTGCACCTCTTATACTAGGTCCATCTTGTCGGAGTGCCTAGTGGCGAAAGCTACGGGCTGAGACCGTTAATTCGGGATCCGCGGAACCTGATCGGGTTAATACCTGCGAAGGGAACAAGAGTAATCATTCAGCGTAACAATTTTGGTTATTTGCTTTTGCATATTTAGGCTGACAACTCATACGCAACACAGCAAACGTCAGCTAACAAAATGAACACGCAACGCCATACCATTACTCCATCCGAACTCCAGACAAGCAACTTTCTTACGATAAACCTGAGTGCTACGCCCATATACGCGTAATCGCTCGTGACAATGTCAGGAAATTGCTATGTCCCAAAATAATATTATCCCTACAAGCGATCTTTCTCCTAAAGCGGCGCCTGCAAGAACGCGCAAAGCACAACGTGATGCGGCCGAAAACTTTATCAATACGGTTTCTGGCGTATCCTTCCCTAATTCAAAACGTATCTACCTAACAGGTTCAAGAGACGATATCCAAGTGCCAATGCGAGAAATCCAGCTCTCACCAACCCTCATTGGCGGCGATAAAGATAATCCTCAATTTGAAGATAATGAGCCTGTTCCTGTTTATGATACTTCAGGCCCATATGGCGACCCAGCCGCAGAATTAAATGTTCATAAAGGATTAAAAAAGATCCGTGAAGGTTGGATCCGCGAGCGTAATGATACTGTTCCGGTTGATACCCTCAGCTCAGATTTTACGCAGCAGCGACTTGCCGACGCGGGTCTCGATCACTTACGATTTAATCATCGCCCCCACCCATTGAAAGCGATGAAGGGTCGCTGTGTAACACAGCTTCATTATGCACGCCAAGGTATTATTACCCCTGAAATGGAATTTATCGCCATTCGCGAAAATATGGGACGTGAACGTATTCGTGGTGACGTTTTAAGACAACAGCACCCCGGACAATCATTTGGTGCAAATCTGCCTGAAAACATCACGCCGGAATTTGTCCGCCAAGAAGTTGCCGCGGGCCGTGCCATCATCCCAGCCAATATCAATCACCCTGAATCTGAGCCAATGATTATTGGTCGCAACTTCCTAGTGAAAGTGAACGCCAATATCGGTAACTCATCGGTGACTTCTTCCATTGAAGAAGAGGTTGAAAAACTGATTTGGTCTACCCGCTGGGGAGCCGATACCGTTATGGATCTGTCTACTGGTCGTTATATTCACGAAACTCGTGAGTGGATCCTACGTAACAGTCCAGTGCCAATTGGCACTGTGCCTATTTATCAAGCACTCGAAAAGGTTAATGGGGTTGCCGAAAATCTTACATGGGAAATGTTCCGCGATACACTGCTTGAACAGGCCGAACAAGGGGTCGATTACTTTACTATCCATGCAGGTGTGCTCCTGCGCTATGTCCCTATGACGGCGAAACGTTTAACCGGTATTGTCTCCCGTGGTGGCTCGATCATGGCGAAATGGTGCCTCTCTCATCACCAAGAAAACTTCTTATATGAAAATTTCCGTGAAATTTGTGAGATTTGTGCAGCCTATGATGTCTCACTGTCATTAGGTGATGGTTTACGTCCAGGGTCAATTCAAGATGCCAACGATGAAGCCCAATTTGCTGAACTGCATACCCTTGGTGAGCTTACAAAAATTGCTTGGGAATATGACGTGCAAGTGATGATTGAAGGTCCAGGACATGTGCCAATGCAGATGATCCACCGCAACATGACGGAAGAGCTTGAACATTGTCATGAAGCGCCGTTTTATACCCTCGGCCCACTAACTACCGATATCGCTCCCGGTTATGACCATTTTACATCAGGTATTGGGGCAGCCATGATCGGCTGGTTTGGCTGTGCAATGCTCTGTTATGTCACCCCAAAAGAGCATTTGGGCTTACCAAATAAAGAGGATGTTAAGCAAGGGCTAATCACCTATAAAATTGCGGCTCATGCTGCCGACCTCGCGAAAGGGCATCCCGGAGCACAAATTCGTGATAATGCTATGTCTAAAGCGCGTTTTGAGTTCCGCTGGGAAGATCAATTTAACCTAGCTCTCGACCCAGATACCGCACGTGCTTATCACGATGAAACCCTGCCACAAGCGTCAGGGAAAGTTGCCCATTTCTGCTCTATGTGTGGTCCTAAATTCTGCTCAATGAAAATTTCACAAGAAGTCCGTGATTATGCGGCGCAAAAGGAAGCTGGCATGGAGCAAATGTCCGAAGCTTTCCGCGCTCATGGCAGCGAGTTGTATCACAGTGCCGAGGTCGTGTCCGATGAAAAAATTGCCTAACACTCCCTTTGCTCCCACTGAGCAACGATTGGGGCTTTATCCTGTGGTCGACTCTGTAGAATGGATTGAACGCTTGCTTAATGCAGGCGTAACGACTATCCAGCTACGTATTAAAGATAAGCATGATGATGAAGTGCGTGATGATATCCAACGAGCGATTGCTCTCGGTGAAAAGCATCATGCGCGGCTATTTATCAATGACTATTGGCGCTTAGCTATCGAGCTCGGTGCCTATGGTGTTCATCTTGGGCAAGAAGATCTGGAAACCACCGACCTATTGGCTATTCATCAAGCTGGGCTACGTTTAGGCATCTCAACTCATGATCAACATGAGCTTGCTATCGCTAAATCCGTGCGCCCTTCTTATATTGCGATGGGGCATATTTTCCCAACAGAAACCAAGAAAATGCCCTCAGCACCTCAAGGATTGGAGACACTCAAAACCATGGTAGAAGCGACTCCCGATTACCCCACTGTCGCGATTGGCGGTATCTCTATCGATAGAGTGCCTGCAGTGCTCGCAACCGGTGTTGGAAGTGTCGCCTTAGTGAGTGCAATTACCAAAGCGGATGATTGGCTAGAGGCAACAAAAACCCTTTTACGCCTCGTAGAAAATCACTGATTACCTGAATCAAACCCGCCCACACGCTCTCGTGATGGCGGGTTAATTCGAGGAGTTCATCATGTTAAATGACCATGAATTTATGCGTTATAGCCGCCAGCTACTGCTTGAAGATATCGGCCCTGAAGGACAAGGCAAACTTAAAACGAGTAAGGTACTGATTGTTGGCCTTGGTGGTTTAGGCGCACCGGCATCACTTTATTTAGCAGCCGCTGGCGTCGGTGAGTTATGGCTTGCGGATCACGACGAGCTACACCTTTCTAATCTACAGCGGCAAGTTTTATATGGCACTGAGGACATTCCTCAATCTAAAGCCAAACTTGCCGCAAAACGACTACAAGATCTTAATCCACTGATCCATACCCATGTCTTACAACAAAAGTTAGATATTCACACATTGCTTCCCTTGGTTGAGCAAGTCGATTTAGTTCTCGATTGTTGCGATAACATGGCCACTCGCCATGCCGTTAATGCGGCCTGTGTCATGGCAAATAAAACGTTGGTTAGTGGCAGTGCCGTGGGGTTTGGTGGGCAGCTTATGGTGCTTGAGCCACCCTTTAATCACGGCTGTTACGCATGTTTATACCCTGACCAGACGGAGCCTCAGCGTAACTGTCGTACCGCAGGTGTGCTTGGCCCTGTCGTGGGGGTCATAGGCACATTGCAAGCCTTAGAGGCCATCAAATTATTAGTCGGATTGCCTTCCTCGCTAAGCGGAAAATTGCGTTTATTTGATGGTAAACAGCAGCAATGGAATACCTTGCAACTGACACCGTCCATTCAATGTCCAATCTGCCGAGAAGAAACATGCGCCTTATAATTAACGACCAGCCAATGGAGTTTGATGCGCCATTAACCGTGTCTCAATTACTCGCTTCTCTAGAGCGCAGTACGGTCGGCACGGCTTTGGCCATCAACCAAGTGATCATTCCTCGTCATCAATGGGATTCACACCTCGTGAATGACCAAGACAATATCTTATTGTTTCAAGCTATCGCTGGAGGCTAATCATGTTAAAAATTGCCGATGTGACTTTTCAGTCACGCCTCTTTACTGGCACAGGAAAATTTGCCAATCCAACATTGATGCAAAACGCAATCACTGCATCAGGCAGTCAGCTTGTTACCATGGCGATGAAACGTATAGATTTACGTGGCAATGACGATGGCATTTTAAAGCCTTTGCAAGAGATTGGGGTAAAACTGCTCCCTAATACTTCTGGTGCGAAAAATGCCCAAGAAGCTATTTTTGCCGCACGCCTTGCCCGTGAAGCGTTGGGAACTCATTGGGTTAAACTAGAAATTCACCCCGATGTGAAATATCTCTTACCCGACCCCGTCGAAACCTTAATTGCTGCCGAACAACTCGTAAAAGAAGGGTTTGTGGTACTGCCTTATTGCAGTGCTGACCCTGTGCTGTGTCGTCGTCTCGAAGAAGTCGGTTGTGCAGCTGTAATGCCACTTGGTGCACCGATTGGCACCAATAAAGGTTTAGTCACCAAAGAGATGTTACGGATCATTATTGAGCAATCGACGATCCCCGTAGTGGTTGATGCTGGGATTGGCGCACCTAGCCATGCGATCGAAGCGATTGAAATGGGGGCCGATGCCGTACTAGTCAATACCGCCATCGCTGTAGCAAAAGATCCTGTGCTCATGGCTCAAGCTTTTAAAGTCTCCCTTGAAGCCGCAGAGCTTGCCCGACGCGCTGGCCTTGCTAGCCCGAAACAACATGCTGAAGCTTCAAGCCCATTAACCGAGTTTTTGGGAGCATTACAATGAACAGCAGCTTTCGCCAACGCTGGCAGCAGCTAAATTGGGATGACCTAACCTTACAAATTTATGCCAAAAATACGCGAGATGTTGAGCAGGCTCTTGCTAGCGATACTTTAACACTTGATGATTTTATGGCATTGCTCTCCCCTGCCGCTCGCCCTTTTATTGAGCAATTAGCGCAGAAAGCCCAAAAGCTAACACGGCAACGTTTTGGTAATACCGTGGGGTTCTATGTGCCACTGTATTTATCAAATCTATGCGCTAATGATTGTACATATTGTGGTTTTTCAATGAGTAATCGCATTAAACGAAAAACGCTCGATAAAAACGAAATCATTAATGAGTGCGAGACAATCCGTAAAATTGGTTTTGATAGCCTGTTGTTAGTCACAGGGGAGCATCAAAATAAAGTGGGCATGGATTATTTTCGTGAGCATTTACCCACAATACGCCGCTATTTTAGCGCCTTGATGATGGAAGTTCAGCCACTGAGCACCGAAGAGTACGCTGAACTCAAGACATTAGGACTAGATGGTGTGATGGTGTATCAAGAGACTTACCACGAGCCAGCTTATCAACTACATCATTTGAAAGGTAAAAAACAGGATTTTCATTGGCGGCTGGAGACCCCTGACCGTTTAGGGCGGGCTGGTATCGATAAAATAGGACTTGGAGCATTAATTGGTTTATCTAACAGTTGGCGTACCGATTGCTATATGGTGGCGGAGCACCTGATTTATCTCCAAAAACACTATTGGCAGAGCCGTTATTCTATTTCATTTCCTCGTTTACGCCCTTGTGCTGGTGGTATAGAGCCGGCTTCTTTAATGAGTGAAGCTGAACTTGTGCAGCTTATTTGCGCATTTCGTTTATTGGCGCCAGATGTTGAGTTATCACTTTCAACTCGCGAATCGCCTTATTTTCGCGATCACGTTGTGCCACTTGCCATTAATAATGTCAGTGCGGGTTCAAAAACACAGCCGGGCGGTTATGCCGATGACCATGCTGAATTGGAACAATTTGCACCGCATGATAATCGTAGTGCCGCACAAGTTGCAGAATCTTTAATTCGTTCGGGTCTACAACCGGTCTGGAAAGATTGGGATGGCTATTTAGGGCGTTAATTTATCCGATAAACTTCAAGGAGGAAGTTTATCCCTTTTTTGGCTACTTTTACGTTTCATTTATCGGGCTATACTCCGTTCTCTGTTCACGACAAATGAATCATATATGATGACCCAAAAATGGTTTTTTCTACTTTTTGTCTTATTCTTTTCATTATTAATGAGTGGCTGTGCCAACGTTCGTTGGAAGCATCCAACGCCTTCGCGTGAAATCATCCAATTAATGATGTTGGAAATTCAGGGAGCCAGAAATATTGATGAAGAAGAGTTCGCCGTAGAAGAAACGCTTGCCCGATTAAAAGCACAAAAAGTATCTCATGGCACACGCCCTTTTCAGGTCGTATTGTTCGGTAAAGATCATGAAATACGAGTTGAAGGCTATAGTGAGTATTTTGATTCACTTGGCATAATTTCCGATGCCGATTTTGCGCGTTTTTCTATCCCAAATAAAAACAATATTCAGGGATACTACTACTCCTACCGCGGCACAATGAAAGCTGTGGATTACAGCCTCCCTCACATGGTAAGGGATTCAAACAGTAAAGACAGCTTAGTTTTATATACCAAACCACTCACAAACTACCAGATCACCGTGATCTATTTAGAGGGTGCCCAATATCAATTTAACTACGGCTCAATGCCAATATCAATCGGGATTTTTGGTCCCGCTAAGTCCTATAAGAATAGTTTTGATGGCCGGTTTTATATCTCACCTAGCGACAAAACAAATCGTTACCAACTCCGCTCGCCAATGTACTAATGCGTGATCTAACCTCATTATAAACGCTACATAATGAGGTTTTTCTGTATTCGTTAATGAATCTTATCCCACTTAATACTGTTTTCGAGGATCAACGACAAAATGATCCCCATTAACAAACCATTCCCTAATAATGAACTAAACATCATTGGTAATGAATCCATGACAGCATCGGGGGCTGACATTAAAAAAATACCGATAAATAATGGTAGTGCTAAACGATAAATATTGCGGGCGTTCAGTTTAATTTCGGCTAGAAATGAAAAAGAAGAGAATAATAATGGCAAATAAGTTGCCAACATCACCGCGCTACCAATCGCTAACGGTAATGAACGAAAAAACTGGGTCAATACGGCAACTGCACCAACGAATAACAGCAGTAAACTCCCAATCGTAAAAGAGACCCGCGAAGTATCCTTGGTCTGTGTAATCAAACCAATGGATGAGACAAACGGTGAAAACGGCACAACACCTAATGGTGCTGAAAATAAAGTTAAAACACCTGACGTCACAAAACTCCGCCGATAAATAGATTTTGTCGACTCTTTTTGCGGATAAAAAACATCACTGCCTCGTATCGCACCAAAAGTGTTTGAGGTATTCAAAATACCTGCCAGTATCGCAGTGATCACAATGCTTGGTTGAATATCATCTGCCCGTCCTAATGGAAAGAGTAGCCATTTAGCCTCTGAAACTGTGGAGATTTGTCCATGAAATAGCAGGCTGTAAGCCCCCCAGCCTAGAACAGTTCCACAGAGTAAAGCGTATGTGCTAATACTCGGGGGTAGAAAGACAATCATAGCGATAACAAAAATCAGCACTGCAAAGGCAAGAAAGAAAACTGGATAATTAACGGTAACGCTAGGATCTGAAACCCCAAAGGGTAGCCCTAACATCCCTTTTAGGAAAATTGAGACTAACTGAGCGCCAAGTAAAAACATAAATACGACTAAGACACCCGGTTTAAATAAGCCAGAGAGCCAGTTACCTAGTCCTGTTAGCCCTATTAATATAGTAACAATACCTGATAAAAAAATACCGACGGCGAGACTCCAACCAATAATTGCTAAAGAGGTTCCTTGCATCGACTCTGATAGCGTCACGGTTAAGATTGTTGCCCACCATAAACCGGTCGAACCTTCCATCAGTGCACGTTTGTGCCCTAAAAAAGCTTGTAGCAAACAGGCTAATGCAATAAGCAAAAAAGCGTATTGGGTGATAACAAATGTGGTTTCAGCCGATAAATGAAAGGCAGATTGCAGTGTAGGTGGAATAACAACGGTATTGCAAAAAATAAAGAAAAACCATTGGAAGCCCGAAATAAAGCTACTTTTTTTGATTATATTTTTCTGCACTGAAGACCCCATTATTTATTATTATCGATGGTTAACAGTCTAGTCGTGTTTAAATTAAATTTCTAATTATTATTTTTGGCCTATTACTTGGATATTTATCGATTATATTGAAAGGGCAGTCGCTAACAATGCTCTAAAATTAATGGTTAAATTTATTTAATTTTGAGTTAGGGAGATAGTATTTTTCTTTCATGACCTATTTTATTAAATTTGCAAATTAACTTTTAAACCTACTCTTCATATTTATTTAATGTCATAGCGATAAGTTCACATTAATCACTTTATAATAAAAGCTAATAAATAAACATATATCCTATCGCTATTTATATTTGTGATATTAATGACTATGTATATTCTTTTCTACTTAAGGACATGACATGGTGACTCGAAAATATCGTGTTATGCCTTCCATTGAGAATGACACCATCAAACATAATTTGCAGTATTCTTCTTTTGATACATTACCCGATATTTATGAAGAGATATGGCGTTGGCCATATCTAGAAATACCTACGATCGAATGCAGGATTTCATGAAATTAAAAAAGAGCCTTTAATTTCTTCCCCAAATAATTATTTTCCAGAGTTAGCCAATTATCTCGCGTGTCCGCATATTCACATTATCACTGCCAATAAGGGTTAGTGGCAAAACGGACATTTTATATTGCTGATTTATACCTACAAAAAAACCGGCGCTATTGAAGCGCCGGTTTTATTATTGTGTTTCAATCAGGCTTATAAGCCTTAATTGTTATCGCTGCTGAACCCTGCATTTAACAGTTCAGCCAGGTTAGCCGTAGCTTCATCTGCGCTGACTTGTGGCGCTTCCACAACATCATTCAGATGACGGCGACGGATACGGTCTTGATGATACGCAAAACCAGTACCTGCTGGGATCAGACGACCCACAATAACGTTCTCTTTCAGACCGCGAAGCTCGTCACGTTTACCTGCAACGGCAGCTTCTGTCAGTACGCGTGTGGTTTCTTGGAACGATGCTGCTGAGATGAAGGATTCTGTTGCCAGAGATGCCTTCGTGATACCCAACAGGTCACGTTCGAACTTAGCTGGGATCTTACCATCCTGCTCAAGTTTACGGTTAGAAACTTTAACACGTGAGTACTCAACCTGCTCACCTTCAAGGAATTCAGAGCTTCCCGCGTCAGAGATAGTCACTTTACGCAGCATCTGACGAACGATAACTTCGATGTGTTTATCGTTAATCTTAACGCCTTGTAAGCGGTAAACTTCCTGAACCTCGTTCGTGATATAACGCGTAACCGCATGAACACCACGCAGACGCAAGATATCGTGTGGAGACTCTGGGCCATCGGAGATCACGTCACCGCGCTCTACGATCTCACCTTCAAAC
Source organism: Providencia sp. PROV261 (assembly GCF_028477945.1). Classification (NCBI taxonomy): domain Bacteria; kingdom Pseudomonadati; phylum Pseudomonadota; class Gammaproteobacteria; order Enterobacterales; family Morganellaceae; genus Providencia; species Providencia sp. PROV261. The sequence goes on from NZ_JAMPMC010000041.1 coordinate 22,821, forward strand.
ACGTTGAGCTGACGCCATTTAGGGATCATCTCTTCATACGGATCAGAACCATCCATCGGTGTGATCACCAGACGACGTTTACCTTTGGTTTCTTTACCGAAGGAAACAATACCGCTGATCTCAGCCAAGATTGCAGGCTCTTTCGGACGACGTGCTTCAAACAGGTCAGCAACGCGTGGTAGACCACCCGTGATATCTTTAGTCCCCACAGATTCTTGTGGAATACGCGCTAAAGTATCACCCACGTTGATAGCGATGCCATCATCTAACTGAACAATTGCTTTACCCGGTAAGAAGTACTGAGCAGGCATGTCTGTGTTAGGAATAAGCACATCGTTACCATTTGCATCAACAACACGCAATGCAGGACGCAGGTCTTTACCACCACTAGTACGTTCCGCAGTATCCAGAACAACGATTGAAGACAGACCGGTTAATTCATCAGTCTGACGAGTCATTGTTTGACCATCAATCATGTCAGAGAAGCGGATAATACCGGATACTTCACTGACAACTGGCATGGTATGTGGATCCCAGTTAGCAACAGTTTCGCCACCGTTAACTGCTTCACCGTCACCTTTAGTCAGGTGCGCACCGTAAGGAACTTTGTAGCTCTCTTTAGTACGACCGAACTCATCAATCAGGCGTAATTCGGTATTACGTGAAGTAATAACCAGTTTGCCTTCTGAGTTAGTCACAAATTTCGCGTTAACCAGTTTCAGCGTACCTGGATTACGAACTTGGATGCTAGATTCTGCTGCCGCACGAGATGCCGCACCACCGATGTGGAACGTACGCATCGTCAACTGTGTACCTGGTTCACCGATTGACTGTGCCGCGATAACCCCGATAGCTTCACCTTTGTTGATGATATGACCACGAGCCAGGTCACGACCATAACAGTGAGCACACACACCGAAGTCAGTTTCACAGCTAACGACTGAACGGACTTTAACGCTGTCAACAGAGTTTTCTTCTAACAGGTCACACCATTTTTCGTGTAGCAACGTATTACGAGGAACCAGAATGTCCGCGGTACCTGGGATCAGGATGTCTTCCGCAGTCACACGACCCAATACACGCTCACGCAGTGGTTCTTTAACATCGCCACCCTCGATAACCGGAGTCATCAGGATACCTTCGTGAGTACCACAATCGTCTTCAGTCACAACCAAGTCCTGAGCAACGTCAACGAGACGACGAGTCAGATAACCGGAGTTCGCTGTTTTCAATGCGGTATCCGCAAGACCTTTACGAGCACCGTGCGTAGAAATAAAGTACTGGAGAACGTTCAGACCTTCACGGAAGTTCGCCGTGATTGGTGTTTCGATGATTGAGCCATCTGGCTTAGCCATCAGACCACGCATACCCGCAAGCTGACGGATCTGAGCGGCAGAACCACGAGCACCGGAGTCGGCCATCATAAAGATACTGTTGAAAGAAACCTGTTGTTCTTCTTCACCGTCACGGTTAATAACTGTTTCAGTTGACAGGTTTTCCATCATCGCTTTAGCAACACGTTCGTTTGCCGCAGCCCAGATATCGATAACTTTGTTGTAACGTTCGCCTGCTGTCACCAGACCAGACTGGAACTGTTCCTGAATTTCTGCAACTTCCGCTTCTGCTTCGGCGATGATCCCTGCTTTTTTCTCAGGAATAACCATATCGTCGATACCAACAGATGCACCAGAGCGTGCCGCGTAGGCAAAACCGGTATACATGATTTGGTCAGCAAAAATAACCGTTGGTTTCAGACCCAGTACACGGTAACAGGTGTTCAGCATTTTGGAGATCGCTTTCTTACCTAGCGCTTGGTTAACCAGCGAATAAGGCAAGCCTTTTGGTACGATCATCCACAAAATTGCACGACCAACAGTAGTATCAACCATACTGGTGTTAATCGTAATGTTACCTTCACCGTCTTTCACTTCTTCAGTGATACGGACTTTAACGCGGGCATGCAGTGATGCATGACCTGAACGGTAAACACGCTCAGCTTCTTTCGGGCCGGCCAGAACCATGCCTTCGCCTTTCGCGTTTACGCAGTCACGAGTCATATAGTAGAGACCCAATACAACGTCCTGTGAAGGAACGATGATAGGCTCACCACTTGCTGGTGACAGAATGTTGTTGGTTGACATCATCAACGCACGTGCTTCTAACTGAGCTTCCAGAGTTAGAGGAACGTGTACCGCCATTTGGTCACCATCGAAGTCGGCGTTATATGCCGCACAAACGAGTGGGTGCAATTGGATAGCTTTACCTTCGATCAGAATTGGTTCGAACGCTTGGATACCCAGACGGTGAAGTGTTGGTGCACGGTTCAGCATGACTGGGTGTTCACGGATAACTTCATCCAAGATATCCCAAACTACCGCTTCTTCGCGCTCAACCATTTTCTTCGCTGCTTTAATGGTTGTTGCCAGACCACGTAGTTCTAATTTGCCATAAATAAATGGTTTGAATAGCTCAAGAGCCATTTTCTTAGGCAGACCACACTGATGCAGACGCAGGTATGGACCTACTGTAATAACCGAACGACCTGAGTAGTCAACACGCTTACCTAGCAAGTTCTGACGGAAACGACCTTGTTTACCTTTGATCATATCAGCCAAAGATTTCAGAGGACGTTTGTTAGAGCCTGTAATTGCACGACCACGACGACCGTTATCTAACAGTGCGTCAACCGCTTCTTGCAGCATACGTTTTTCGTTACGTACGATGATGTCTGGCGCAGCCAGATCCAGAAGACGTTTCAGACGGTTGTTACGGTTGATCACGCGACGATACAGATCGTTCAGATCTGACGTTGCGAAACGGCCACCATCCAGAGGAACTAATGGACGTAGATCAGGTGGTAACACAGGTAGAACGTTCAGGATCATCCACTCTGGTTTGTTGCCAGATTGAATGAACGCTTCTAATAGTTTAATGCGCTTAGTCAGCTTCTTACGCTTAGTTTCAGAGTTAGTTTCATTCAACTCTTCGCGTAGTGTTTCACACTCGTTCTCAAGATCGAGGTTTTTCAGCAGACCTTGGATTGCTTCCGCACCCATTTTCGCGTCAAATTCGTCACCGAACTCTTCCAGCGCATCGAGGTATTGTTCTTCTGTCAGGATCTGTCCACGTTCAAGGCTAGTCATACCGCCTTCAACAACGACATAAGATTCAAAATACAGAACACGCTCGATATCACGCAGAGGCATATCAAGTAACAAACCGATACGGGATGGCAGTGATTTTAAGAACCAGATGTGTGCTGTCGGAGAAGCAAGTTCAATATGCCCCATGCGCTCACGACGAACTTTAGTCTGGGTGACTTCAACGCCACACTTCTCACAAATCACACCGCGGTGTTTTAAACGTTTGTACTTACCGCACAGACATTCGTAGTCTTTTACTGGCCCGAAAATACGCGCACAGAAAAGGCCGTCACGCTCAGGTTTGAACGTACGGTAGTTAATGGTTTCTGGCTTTTTCACTTCACCGAATGACCATGAACGGATCATATCAGGTGATGCCAGAGCAATTTTGATCGCATCAAACTCTTCGGTCTTGGTTTGCGCTTTCAGAAACTTAATTAAGTCTTTCACAAAATGGCTCCTGTCGGAGTTAGACCTGTCAGGTGAGAGGCCCCTGCCTCTCCCCTAATCCCAGTACTTATACTGGCCGGAAGACTAAAATTAGCCTTCCGGTACAAACGAATTACTCGTCTTCCAGTTCGATGTTGATACCCAGTGAACGGATTTCTTTCAACAATACGTTGAAGGATTCCGGCATACCAGGTTCCATCTGATGGCTGCCATCGACGATGTTTTTATACATCTTCGTACGGCCGTTAACGTCATCCGACTTAACAGTCAACATCTCTTGGAGTGTATAGGCTGCACCGTATGCTTCCAGTGCCCACACTTCCATCTCCCCGAAACGCTGACCACCGAACTGAGCTTTACCACCCAGCGGTTGCTGAGTAACCAAGCTGTAAGAACCAGTAGAACGGGCGTGCATTTTATCGTCAACCAAGTGGTTCAGTTTCAGCATGTACATGTAACCAACAGTTACTTGACGCTCAAACTTCTCACCAGTACGGCCGTCGAACAATGTAATCTGACCAGAAGTTGGCAGACCACCCAGTTTCAACAGTTCTTTAATTTCAATTTCTTTCGCACCATCAAACACTGGCGTTGCGATTGGCATACCTTTTTTCAGGTTCTCAGCCAGACGCAATACTTCTTCATCAGAGAAAGTATTCAGATCCACTTTTTGACGTGGGTCATCACCAAGGTCATAGGCTTTCTGGATAAACTCACGCAGTTTGGCAACTTCTTGCTGCTGTTTAAGCATAGCATTAATTTTGTCACCAATACCTTTCGCAGCCATACCCAAGTGGGTTTCCAGAATCTGACCGATGTTCATACGTGAAGGTACGCCCAGTGGGTTCAGAACGATGTCTACAGGGTTACCGTTTTCATCGTAAGGCATGTCTTCAACTGGGTTGATTTTTGAGATAACACCCTTGTTACCATGGCGACCCGCCATTTTATCACCCGGTTGGATCTGACGTTTAACAGCCAGATAAACCTTAACAATTTTCAGTACGCCTGGAGCCAGATCATCACCTTGGGTGATCTTACGACGCTTAGCATCGAGTTTTTTCTCAAACTCAGATTTCAGCTCATCGTACTGCTCAGCAAGTTGCTCTAACTGGTTCTGTTTCTCTTCATCAGCCAGAGACAGCTCTAACCAGCGATCGCGAGGCAGTTTGTCCAGTTTCTCTGCTTCAATTCCGCCACTGATCAATACAGAACGGATACGAGCAAATATACCGGCTTCGAAAATACGTAACTCTTCAGTTAAGTCTTTCTTAGCATCACGTAATTGTGTTTCTTCGATTTCCAGCGCACGCTTGTCTTTTTCTACGCCATCACGGGTAAATACTTGTACGTCAATAACCGTACCAGAAACACCGTTAGGAACGCGTAGAGAAGAGTCTTTAACGTCAGACGCTTTTTCACCAAAGATTGCACGTAGCAATTTCTCTTCTGGTGTCAGTTGGGTTTCGCCTTTCGGCGTCACTTTACCAACTAGGATATCGCCGCCTTTAACTTCAGCACCGATGTACACGATACCAGACTCATCGAGTTTAGAGAGTGCCGCTTCACCGACGTTAGGAATATCAGCAGTAATTTCTTCAGGCCCCAGTTTGGTGTCACGAGACACACAAGAGAGTTCCTGAATATGGATGGTTGTAAAACGGTCTTCTTGAACAACACGCTCAGAAACGAGGATGGAGTCCTCGAAGTTATAACCATTCCATGGCATGAATGCCACGCGCATGTTTTGGCCAAGTGCCAATTCACCTAGGTCAGTTGAAGGACCATCAGCTAACACGTCACCACGTTCAACTGGTTCACCTAAAGATACACAAGGCATCTGGTTAATACAGGTGTTCTGGTTAGAACGGGTATATTTGGTTAGGTTATAAATATCGATTCCAGCTTCACCCGGATACATCTCATCTTCATTAACTTTAATAACGATACGAGAAGCATCAACGTACTGAACTGTACCACCGCGTTTTGCAACTGCTGTTACACCGGAGTCAACAGCAACCGCACGTTCCATACCTGTACCCACTAATGGTTTATCAGCGCGTAAAGTTGGAACCGCTTGACGTTGCATGTTCGCACCCATCAATGCACGGTTAGCATCATCGTGTTCAAGGAATGGGATCAGTGACGCACCAACAGAAACAACCTGTTGCGTCGAAACGTCCATATATTCAACTTGATCGCGGCTGAACAAGCTTGATTCACCACGGTTACGACAAGTGATCAGTTCTTCAACGAAGCTACCATCTTCCGCCAATACGGTGTTTGCCTGAGCAATGATGAAGTTTCCTTCTTCAATTGCTGACAGATAGTGAATTTCGTCAGTAACGATACCATCGCGCACTAAACGGTAAGGTGTTTCTAGGAAACCATACTCGTTAGTCTGTGCATAAACAGACAATGAGTTAATCAGACCGATGTTCGGACCTTCAGGGGTTTCGATTGGACAAACACGACCGTAGTGAGTTGGGTGAACGTCACGTACTTCAAAGCCCGCACGCTCACGAGTCAGACCGCCTGGGCCTAACGCTGAGATACGACGTTTGTGTGTGATTTCTGACAGTGGGTTGTTTTGATCCATAAATTGAGACAATTGGCTGGAACCAAAGAACTCTTTCACTGCCGCAGAAATTGGCTTCGCGTTGATCATATCTTGTGGCATCAATGCATCGAGGTCGCCCAGAGAAAGACGCTCTTTCACTGCACGCTCAACACGGACCAGACCGACACGGAACTGGTTTTCTGCCATTTCACCAACAGAACGAATACGACGGTTACCTAAGTGGTCAATATCGTCGACTTCGCCTTTACCGTTACGGATATCGATGAGCTTACGCATAACATCAATGATGTCTTCTTCACTCAGGATACCAGAACCTTCGATTTCATCGCGGCCCAGTGAACGGTTGAACTTCATGCGACCTACCGCAGACAAGTCGTAACGATCTTCTGAGAAGAACAGGTTATCGAACAGGTTTTCAGCCGCTTCACGTGTTGGTGGCTCACCAGGGCGCATCATACGGTAGATTTCTACCAGCGCGCTCAGGCGGTCATTTGTTGGATCGACACGCAGGGTTTCAGAAATGTAAGCACCGTGGTCTAAGTCGTTGGTAAACAATGTTTCAATTGTTTTATGACCCGCTTGGCTCAGACGTGCCAACATATCTAATGAAAGTTCCATGTTAGCTGCACAAATCAGCTCGCCAGTACTTTCATCAATGTAATCTCTTGCGACTACTTTACCCGCGATATATTCAACAGGCACTTCAATGCTGTTGACTTCTTCTTTTTCTAGCAAGCGGATATGACGTGCAGTGATACGACGGCCTTTTTCAACATAGACTTTGCCGTTTGCTTCAATATCAAATGAAGCAGTTTCACCACGTAGACGCTCAGGAACCAGCGTCATCATCAGCTTGTTATCACGGATTTGGAATACAGTTTTGTCGAAGAACAAGTTCAGAATGTCTTCGGTGCTGTAATCCATTGCACGTAGAATAATGGTCGCAGGTAATTTACGGCGACGGTCGATACGTACAAACAGGTTATCTTTCGGATCGAATTCGAAATCAAGCCATGAACCGCGGTAAGGGATAATACGCGCGTTGTACAGGACTTTACCTGAGGAGTGTGTTTTACCTTTGTCGCTGTCGAAGAACACACCAGGGCTACGGTGTAACTGAGAAACGATAACACGCTCAGTACCGTTGATAACGAAGGTTCCGTTTTCGGTCATGAGTGGAATTTCACCCATGTAGACTTCTTGTTCTTTGATGTCTTTTACAGTGCCTTCTGGTGCTTCACGCTCATAAACAATGAGGCGCAGCTTAACACGCAGTGGTGCAGAGTATGTGACGCCACGGATTTGACATTCTTTAACATCAAAAACAGGCTCACCTAGACGATAGCTGACATATTGCAGTTCAGCATTACCGCTGTAGCTCTGAATAGGAAACACAGAACGGAAAGCTGCTTCCAGCCCGTTCTGACCATCAGGATCTTGCTCGATAAACTTCTGGAACGAGTCAAGTTGGATAGAAAGGAGATAAGGTACATCCAACACTTGTGGACGTTTACCAAAATCCTTACGAATACGTTTTTTCTCGGTATAGGAGTAAACCATAGGGTTCCTCAGCTCGCTGATCAGTGACCCACTCTGTCCGTCCATAAGGACAGCATCGATAACGCTATTTTTTGAAATGGAAAATGAACACTTTCCGTAATACTCATTGCTATTACTCTTAAATCATTTCATTGTGCCACTCTGACTACCGAGCTACCCGAGCGGGTCGTAGCTGAGAACACAGTATATTAAGTCGTCAATAGAAAGAAGTATTGGAGGGTTTGTTAACATCAAAATTGCGTGAAAAAGCTGTTAACACCCAATCACGCTTTACAGCGCAAAAAGGCTGGTGATTAAAAAATCACCAGCCATCAGCCTTTAAGTTAGGCTGCAAACTGAAGACTGAACTTATTTAAGCTCAACAGAAGCGCCTGCTTCTTCAAGAGATTTTTTCAGAGCTTCAGCTTCGTCTTTGCTAGCACCTTCTTTAATAGTTGCTGGCGCAGATTCTACCATATCTTTAGCTTCTTTCAGACCCAGACCGGTCGCACCGCGAACTGCTTTGATAACAGCAACTTTGTTACCGCCAACAGAAGCCAGAACAACGTCGAACTCAGTTTTTTCTTCAGCAGCTTCAGCAGCAGCACCTGGAGCAACAGCAACAGCTGCAGCAGCAGAAACGCCGAATTTTTCTTCCATCATAGTGATCAGTTCAACAACGTCCATTACAGACATTTCAGCAACTGCGTCAAGGATTTGGTCTTTAGTGATAGACATAACAAGTGTTCCTAAAATTCAGAAATAGTTTATACGTTAAAAAGCAACGAAGGAAAGGGCTTATGCAGCTTCTTTCTGATCGCGCAGAGCAGCCAGAGTGCGAACCAGTTTGCCTGCAGCGGCTTCTTTCATGGTTGCCATCAGGCGTGCGATTGCTTCTTCGTAAGTTGGGAGTGTTGCCAGACGATCGATATCTTTCGCTTGGATTAACTCACCTTCAAAGGCCGCAGCTTTAATCTCAAATGCTGGATTCGCTTTCGCGAACTCTTTGAACAGACGAGCAGCAGCGCCCGGGTGTTCGTTAGAGAAAGCAATCAAGGTTGGACCAACAAACGCGTCTTTCAGGACTTCGTAAGAAGTACCTTCAACAGCACGACGGATCAGCGTGTTACGAACAACACGGATGTAAACGCCAGCTTCGCGACCTGCTTTACGCAGTTCAGTCATTTTTGCTACAGTTACGCCGCGTGAATCAGCAACAACTGCAGAAAGCGCGCCTTTGGCTACTTCGCTGACTTCAGCAACAATCGCTTGTTTGTCTTGAAGATTTAGTGCCATTAGCTTCTTGCTCCTGGATTAACCGGGAAACCCCGGGGACTCACATCACCCAAACACGACATGTGTTGAGCGCTAAAACACGGTGAGCAGAAGCCAGAATAAAATTCTTGGTATCTCTGTCACCGTCTACGCAGGTAGATTAAGTATTGCTACACCTGCGGTCTTGGACGGGGTCTGGAAAGGCCAGACTCCATACCGAAATTCGCGGTTTACTAATACTAAAATAGTACTAGCAAACTCAAGGCGTCAGATTTTATACAAATCTGACGCAAAGGTAAAGTTTAATTACTAAAAGTATTAGTATTAAACTGCTGCTGACAGACCAGCTTGGTCGATAGCAACACCTGCACCCATCGTAGTAGACAGGCTAACTTTCTTGATGTACACGCCTTTAGCAGAAGCTGGTTTTGCTTTTTTCAGCGCAATCAGCAGTGCTTCTAGGTTTTCTTTCAGTTTGTCAGCATCAAAGTCAACTTTACCGATAGTGGTGTGAATGATACCGTTTTTGTCGTTACGGTAACGAACCTGACCTGCTTTAGCATTTTGAACTGCTTCAGCAACGTTAGGTGTTACAGTACCCACTTTCGGGTTTGGCATCAGACCACGTGGACCCAGGATTTGACCTAATTGGCCAACAACGCGCATTGCATCTGGAGAAGCAATAACAACGTCGAAATCCATCTCACCAGCTTTAATTTTATCAGCCAGATCGTCCATACCAACCAGCTCAGCACCAGCAGCTTTAGCTGCTTCAGCGTTTGCACCTTGAGTAAAGACTGCAACGCGAACTGAACGGCCAGTACCGTGTGGCAGTACAGTTGCACCACGTACGTTCTGATCAGATTTACGAGCGTCGATGCCGAGGTTAACAGCAACGTCAACGCTTTCTACGAATTTAGCAGTCGCTAATTCTTTCAGCAGAGCAACGGCTTCGTTGATGTCATACTGTTTAGTTGAATCAACTTTTTCACGGATATTGCGCATGCGCTTATTCAGTTTAGCCATTGATTAGTCCTCCACAACCAGGCCCATGGAACGAGCAGTACCTTCGATTGAACGCATCATAGCGTCAACATCAGCACCAGTCATGTCCGCAGCTTTAGTTTCAGCGATTTCGCGAATCTGAGCAGAGGTTACTTTACCAACTTTCTCTTTGTTCGGCTTACCAGAACCAGACTTAACGCCAGCCGCTTTTTTCAGCAGAATTGCAGCCGGTGGAGTTTTGGTAACGAAAGTGAAAGAACGGTCTGCGTAAACAGTGATAACAACAGGAATTGGCAAACCTTTTTCCAGGCTGTCTGTTTTTGCGTTAAACGCTTTACAGAATTCCATGATGTTCACACCTTGTTGACCCAGCGCTGGACCAACCGGTGGGCTTGGGTTAGCCATACCAGCCGCAACTTGCAGCTTAACGTAGGCTTGTACTTTCTTAGCCATGTATATTTCCTCTAGATGGGTGATAGCGCCTAATTTTAGGCTCCCCGTTAATTAACACGCCCCGCAATTTGTTAACCAAATAATGCAAAGCGTAAAAAACAAAAGGCGCGAAATTGTAGTCAAATTTCACACCTTTTGCAAGCCAGTTTTTGCCGTAAAAAGTTAGACTTTTTCGACTTGGCTGAAATCTAATTCGACAGGCGTTGCACGACCGAAAATAGAAACAGAGACCTTCAAGCGGCTCTTTTCATAGTCGATTTCTTCAACCACACCGTTAAAGTCAGCGAATGGACCTTCGCTAACACGCACCATTTCACCTGGCTCAAACAATGTCTTAGGACGTGGTTTGTCGCCAACTTGCTGTAGGCGATTCATAATCGCATCGACTTCTTTATCACTAATTGGTGCTGGACGATCCGACGTTCCACCGATGAAGCCCATCACACGCGGTACACTACGTACTAAGTGCCATGAATCATCATTCATAACCATTTGAACTAATACATAGCCTGGAAAAAACTTACGTTCGCTTTTGCGACGCTGACCACTACGGATCTCAACAACTTCTTCGGTTGGAACCATGACTTCGCCGAAAGAGTCTTCCATACCATGCAATTTGATATGTTCACGTAGTGATTGCGCTACACGGCCTTCAAAACCAGAGAAAGCCTGAATAACATACCAGCGCTTTTTAGGTGAATCTGACATTTAGAATAACCTCAGGCTTGTAATAATCGAAACTAAACGCACTAGGATACCATCTAATCCCCACAGTATTAATGACATAACAGCCGTTACTGCAGCAACAATCAAAGTCGTTTGTAATGCTTCTTGGCGAGTTGGCCAAATCACTTTTCGCATCTCAATGCGAGCTTCACGCGCAAACGATAGTGCTTGTTTCCCCTTTACGGTCCACAAAGCGACAGCACCTGCAATGGCGACAATAGCCACAACAGCAAAAGCACGCAGCGCGAGGTTATATTGACGGAAGTAATAGTTGCCAGCTATAGCAATCAGTAGTAGGACAGCTACCACCACCCACTTAAAGACGTCTACACTGCGTCCACTTCCTTGAGCTTCGCTATTCGCACTCATAATTCAACCTGTTACCATGAAGTATGTATAAAGCCTGTTAGCCTACAAAACGGTAAAGCAAACAGACCGAACCAATAGAATATGCCAACATATCCCTTATGTACCCGCCGAGCTTGCTAAGTCAAACAGGGAGTATCGTTGACAATACCTGCAAAAGTAAAAGTGTCGTCAGCGAGCAAAAAGACAATTGCGCCCTATCTACTTTCCGCAGGTCATTACTGGCATGCTCAGCAAATTTTTCGCCACGATATTATGAAAATGAATTTCTTAATGTGGCAGCGGTAAAATATACCATATCTTCTGAGCAAAACCTTAATAAATCTCATATAACTGCATAAAGCTGGTGATACAGCCGTTATTTCGTTGCATCAGAGCCTATCTCACCAATAATTAGAACAACTATTGATGAGATAGGTTCTTAATTTTACAACGCATATACTCACAATCCATCGGGTCATATAGTTAGTCTATATAACTCGAATAATTTTAAGTATAAAAAGGGCATCCTATAGATG
>NZ_JAMPMC010000042.1:0-34211 GCF_028477945.1 Providencia sp. PROV261
GCATCGACCTCATTTGTGTAACTGTTTAAACTCTTGCAACTTAACGCTAGTCTCAATCAATGCTATTTGAGGAAAATTACCGACTTTTAGCTGTACAAGTTTACCTATAACTGGGCTACTATATCGGTAGAAAACGGTCTTACTGGCTGTTATGCCACAAAATATACGTAAACCAGAGCTTTCGCAGGATTCAGAACTATTTTTACACTTAAGTTTATCGCTGCGATACTGTGTTAAGAATGGTTTTACTGATGATTTTTGGCTCATAAGTGTTACCCTAATTAACGCTTATTATAAAAGTATTCAATGTGTTTAGACTAAAGTGCAGATTGGTGCATTTACAATGCTCATTGGGTTTTAGCCCCATAAACAGCCTACATTTTAACCTACACTCAATCATGGGATTCTGTGACATTCTCTACAATAAAATGGAGTCTAATGAGACAGCCAACGGACACAGGATTAAATAAATTCAACAGATTAGACAAACAAGCTTATGACTGATAACCAAAATTTTGAATCCCACACACCAATGATGCAGCAGTATTTAAAACTAAAAGCACAACATCCTGACATATTGCTGTTCTATCGTATGGGGGATTTTTACGAGCTTTTCTTTGATGATGCCAAAAAAGCGTCTCAATTATTAGATATTTCGCTCACCAAACGAGGGCAAACGGCGGGTCAGCCTATTCCAATGGCAGGTGTACCACACCATGCGGCCGAAAACTATTTAGCAAAATTGGTGCAACTGGGTGAATCTGTCGCGATATGCGAACAAATTGGTGATCCCGCAACGAGTAAAGGTCCTGTTGAGCGTAAAGTCGTACGTATTGTTACACCGGGTACAATCACCGATGAAGCATTACTGAATGAGCGGCAAGACAATCTATTGGCCTCAGTCTGGCAAGAGCCTCAAGGCTATGGCTTTGCAACCTTAGATATCACGTCGGGGCGCTTTATCATCAGTGAATTCGATGACGAAGAGTCTCTACAAGCAGAGCTACAACGTACTCGCCCTGCTGAATTACTCTATCCCGAAGACTTTGCGAGTATGGCGTTAATCGAAAACTGTAAAGGCCTACGTCGTCGGCCTCTATGGGAATTCGAGCTAGAAACAGCAAAACAGCAGCTTGGCCTACAATTTGGCACAAAAGACTTAATTGGGTTTGGGGTCGAAAATGCCTCGAGAGCGCTACGCGCTGCTGGCTGCCTTCTCCAATACGTCAAAGATACTCAACGTACGGCATTACCTCATATCCGTAGCATCATCATGGAAAAACAAACAGATAACGTTATTCTGGATGCTGCAACACGTCGTAATCTTGAGATCACGCAAAACTTATCTGGTGGCACAGATAATACTTTAGCGTCTATTTTGGATTTATGCGTTACCCCGATGGGAAGCCGCATGCTCAAGCGTTGGCTTCATACCCCATTGCGCCATGTACAAACACTAACGAATCGCCAACAAGCTATCGCCGCCTTACAAGAGTGTGGTTTCGAGCTATTACAGCCATTACTACGTCAAATTGGTGATTTAGAGCGTGTACTTGCCCGTTTAGCTTTACGCTCTGCTCGCCCTCGCGATTTAGCACGTATGCGCCACGCTTTTGAACAGTACCAAGAGATTCATCAAATCCTCAACCAATCTAACAGCGAATATCTGCAAAACTTGCAAAAACGTATTAACCAGTTTGATGAGCTACAGGATTTACTGCAACGTGCGATTATTGATGCACCGCCTGTATTGGTGCGTGACGGTGGCGTTATCGCTCCGGGTTATAATAGCGAACTCGATGAATGGCGAGCACTTGCCGATGGAGCTACAGACTATCTTGATAGACTAGAAATTCGCGAAAAAGAGAAGCTGGGCATTGATACCCTTAAAGTGGGCTACAATGCGGTACACGGCTATTTTATTCAGGTCAGTCGCGGTCAGAGTCATTTAGTTCCTATTCATTATGTACGTCGTCAAACGCTGAAAAATGCGGAACGTTACATTATTCCTGAACTAAAAGAGTACGAAGACAAAGTCTTAACCTCAAAAAGTAAAGCGTTAGCTATCGAAAAAGCACTCTATGATGAGCTTTTCGATATGCTATTGCCACATTTGGCAGACTTGCAAATCAGTGCGGAGGCTCTTGCAGAGCTCGATGTGCTCAATAACTTAGCTGAGCGTGCTGAAACACTTGGCTATGCTTGCCCACAACTCACAGATAAACCAGGGATCCACATTACTGAAGGACGCCACCCTGTGGTCGAGCAAGTCCTGAGTGAACCATTTATTTCTAATCCGCTTTCACTTTCCCCACAACGTCGCCTACTTATCATTACAGGCCCTAATATGGGGGGTAAAAGTACCTATATGCGCCAAACTGCATTGATAACACTACTTGCCTATATTGGTAGTTTCGTACCTGCAACAAAAGCGGTCATTGGACCTGTTGATCGTATTTTTACCCGTGTTGGCGCATCCGATGACTTAGCCTCCGGGCGTTCAACCTTCATGGTTGAAATGACTGAAACGGCTAATATTTTACACAATGCAACAGAGCAAAGTTTAGTCCTAATGGATGAAATTGGTCGAGGCACTTCAACCTATGATGGTTTGTCACTTGCTTGGGCTTGTGCTGAAAACTTAGTTAACCGAATCAAGTCCATGACTTTATTTGCCACACATTACTTTGAATTAACAACCTTACCTGAAAAATTAGAAGGCGCGGTCAATATTCACCTTGATGCAATGGAGCACGGCGACACCATCGCCTTTATGCACAATGTTCAAGAAGGAGCAGCAAGTAAAAGTTATGGCCTTGCGGTAGCCTCTCTAGCAGGCGTCCCTAAAGATGTTATTAAGCGTGCCAAACAAAAGCTCAAAGAGTTAGAAATTATTTCAAATAATACCAACGCGAGCCATGTTGATAGCGCACAACTCAGCTTCTTAGTGCCAGAAGAGCCATCCCCTGTTCTTAGCGCTCTTGAAAGTATCGACCCTGATAAGTTAACGCCAAGGCAAGCGTTAGATTGGTTATATCGTTTAAAGGAAATGGATAAGTAGTATGCAAGACCACGCTGAACTTCTAGCGCCTATCAGGCAGTTTTTACGCTGTGAAACGCCTGATAGTTGGGTTAAAAAAGCCAGTGAACCAGAAAGCCTCCCTATACTCTTAAAAGATCATCTATTATGTGAGCTAAAGGCGGCGCAAAGTGCGATGTTTTTGATCCGTAAATATGCGGTTGATAAAGAGAGTGCGGCAACATTGCTTGCTTGGTTTAAGCCTTATGAAGACTTTGCCTACGATCGTATTGGTGATATTCATACGCTAAAGAATAAAAACCAAATATCAAAACAGATCTTGGCGAAAAAGCAGTCACCCTATAGCCAAGATTTAATTGATAAAATGGTACTCTTGATTAAAGAAGAGCTGCACCATTTTTATCAAGTGCTGGAAATTATGCATCAGCGAAATATTGCTTATGATGGTATAACGGCAAGTCGATACGCTAAAGGGCTATTCAGTCATATGAGTGGTCATGAACCACAAACATTGGTCGATAAACTGATTATTGGTGCTTATATTGAAGCTCGATCATGTGAACGTTTCGCGAAATTGGCTCCTTTTCTAGACGATGATTTAGCGAGCTTTTATGTCTCATTACTGCGCTCAGAAGCGAGGCACTATCAAGATTACCTACAGTTAGCGCAATCAATCAGTAAAACAGATATTAGCGAGCGTGTTGAGATGTTCGGTCTCGTTGAAGCCGAACTTATCACCTCAGTAGACCACGATTTTAAATTTCATAGTGGCGTTCCTGTGTGACGGTAAGCTAAAGTCTATGATGAGAAACTCGACCATTTATTATCATTAACGAAAAAAGCCCTCAATCAAATATTGAGGGCTTTCGTTATGGTATTCACAAAGATATTTACATATTAAATAAGGCTTCTAAGGAAAGCTCCTCTCCTTGTAAAATATCTTTTAACCGCCTTAGCCCTTCCACTTGTATCTGGCGCACCCTTTCTCTTGTTAACCCAATTTCTCGGCCAACTTCTTCTAGCGTCTCAGCTTCATAGCCTAATAGCCCAAAACGCCGAGCAAGGACTTCTCGCTGCTTTGGATTCAATTCAAATAACCACTTCACAATATTCTCTTTTAAGTTGTTATCTTGAATTGTATGCTCTGGGCCTGATTCATTCTCATCAGAGAGAACTTCAAGTAAAGATTTCTCTGAATCGCCAGCAATAGGCGTATCGACCGATGTAATACGTTCATTTAAACGCAACATACGGCTGACATCTTCTACTGGTTTATCAAGCTGTTCAGCGATTTCCTCAGCGCTAGGCTCGTGGTCGAGTTTTTGCGCTAATTCGCGGGCAGTTCTAAGGTAAATATTGAGCTCTTTGACGATATGAATTGGGAGGCGGATGGTTCTAGTTTGATTCATGATGGCACGTTCAATCGTTTGACGGATCCACCATGTCGCATACGTTGAGAAGCGGAACCCCTTTTCAGGATCAAACTTTTCAACAGCGCGAATTAACCCTAGATTACCTTCCTCAATAAGATCTAATAATGCTAATCCCCGATTATTATAACGTCGAGAGATCTTAACAACTAACCGAAGATTACTTTCAATCATGCGCTGACGTGAAGCAACATCTCCACGTAGCGCTCTCCTCGCGTAGAAGACTTCTTCTTCGGCAGTTAGGAGCGGAGAGAATCCAATTTCACTGAGATAAATTTGAGTGGCATCCAGAACACGCTGATTCGTGTTCTGGAGTAAATCCATTTCATCATCTAGTTCAGTAACCAGATCCTCTTCTTTGAACTGACTCTCATCAAAAGCATCATCCATCATGCTATCGTCGAGGTCATTGTATAACTCGTTAGCTTTCAGCGAACTTTGGCTCATCAGTGACTCCTACCCTTGATAATGAGGGCAGAATGTCATTGCACTCTGCCCAGTTTATCGCTGCGGTAAGTAGCGCAGCGGGTTTACTGATTTTCCCTTGTAACGAATTTCAAAATGTAATCTAACCGAACTCGTTCCGGTACTACCCATCGTGGCTATTTTCTGACCCGCGGCAACATCCTGCTGGTCACGCACAAGTAACGTATCGTTATGTGCATAAGCACTCAAGTAGTCATCGTTATGTTTTATTATTATAAGATTTCCATATCCGCGTAGTGCATTTCCTGCATAAACCACTTTACCTGGAGCAGAAGCAAGTACAGGTTGACCTCGTGAACCGGCAATATCAATGCCTTTATTTCCACCTTGAGCATCAGAGAAACCTTCTATTGTTTTCCCTTCCGCTGGCCAACGCCATTTTATCGATGAGCTATTTGTACTGCTTGCTGTCGTCGTAGAGGCGGTAGAAGCTGCCGTCGTTGTTGTTGCCGTAGAAGTTTGCGTTGCAGGCTTCTTATTATTAGGCAACATCTTACCTGAATTTTGACCGCTTCCATTTGCAGGATACGCATTAGTTGTTCGAAGATCAACCGGTTGCTGATTACTATTTGATGAATTTGAGGCCAATTGCCCGTTTGAGTTCACATTTCCGTTACCAATATTGATCACTTGCCCAACATTTAGGCTATAAGGCTCTGCAATATTGTTTTTAGCTGCTAACTCACGGAAATCATTACCAGTTATATAAGCAATATAGAATAGTGTATCACCGCGTTGTACGGTGTAAGTACTGCCACTGTAGCTACCTTTAGGGATGCTACCATAGTCGCGGTTATAGATAATACGCCCTTGCCCATCCATATTGACTGGGGCAGAGGTACGAATAGATGATGAAGAATTCGAAGACAAATTAGGTCGAGAAGAAGGCATCGCTGTACTTGTACCACCAGTAGGTGCCGTTCTTTGAACAGTTTGTTGACTTGATTGACTCGTCTGACCGTCATTTACGCTAGAAATAGGCGCTGCTGTATGGTACGGAGTTGAACATCCAGCCAATAATGCCCCGCTAAATGAAAAGATCACCGCCCATCGAATTCTGCTTATTGGGCTAACAATTTTCATGCTTCTTCTCCCGTGAAGAAAAATCTGACATAGCAAATAAATTTGTGTCAGTAAAACATTAGAGCCTGTTAGCTCTCGTCACTAAAAGTATTTTGCTTATTAAAGCAGAAATATAAAATATTGAACAAGCCAAATATATCAAAAATATAACAATTTGAGATTATGACTTAATGGAAAATACAACATTCTTAACTTTAAGCTGTTAAAGTGCCCTATTTTACCAAATATGACTATAAGCAAAAATTATGCTAAGTCACCCGCTACTAGCGGAACAAAACGTACTTTTTCGACCACATTAGCATGATAATCATTCCCTCGGCGCGTAATTAGCTTCAGCGCTTGATCTTTATCCCCCACAGGCAGAACCAAACGCCCACCGTCTTTTAATTGCTGTAGTAACCGAGGCGGAATTTCACTGGGTGCCGCCGTCACGATAATTGCATCAAAAGGCCCTTTAGATTGCCAGCCTTCCCAGCCATCACCATGACGAGTGGAGATATTATGTAAATCAAGCTGCTTAAAACGACGTTTTGCCGTCCATTGCAAACTTTTTACCCTTTCAACAGAAAAAACATGTTTTGCAAGGTGCGCTAAAACAGCGGTTTGATAACCTGACCCTGTACCGATTTCTAATACATGATCTTCTGGCTTAATCGCCAGTAATGCAGTCATTTTTGCAACAATATAAGGTTGAGAGATAGTTTGCCCATAACCGATAGGTAATGGAATATTATCATAAGCCTTATGCGATAGGGCTTCGTCAACAAAGCGTTCACGAGGAACCTGTGACAAAGCATCTAACAGGCGCTCATCGTGAATTCCCTGTTGGCGTAGTTGTGCCAAAAGTTCTTTCATGAGGCCTGTTCTCATTTTACTTTCACTCCCGATTTTTCTAACCACTCTTCAACTAATGAATGTGCTTTATACGCTGTTAAGTCAACTTGTAATGGGGTAATTGAAACATAACCTTGTGATACGGCTTCAAAATCAGTACCCGGCCCAGCATCACGGATCTCCCCTACAGGCCCTAGCCAATACAACATATTACCTTTAGGATCTTCAAGGTTGTAGACTTCTGAAGCAGCATGACGGCTACCACAGCGAGTGACTTTGATCCCTTTAACATCCTCATAAGGGATATCAGGAACGTTAATGTTTAGTATGTTACCTGCCCGTAAAGGGTTTTTATGTAATAACGCGAGAATATCACAGGTTATTTTTGCAGCAGTTTCAAAATGGGTATCTCCATCCAATGATACCGCAATTGAAGGTAACCCTAAGTGCCTCCCTTCCATCGCCGCAGCAACTGTCCCTGAATAGATCACATCATCACCTAAATTAGGCCCACAGTTAATTCCTGACACAACAATATCCGGTCGCGGCCTAACGACTTTATTCACACCAATGTAAACACAATCTGTTGGCGTACCTTCTTGTACAGAAAAGTCACCATTAGCAAGAGTTTGGATCCTTAAAGGCCTATCTAACGTTAATGCGTTCGATGCCCCACTACGGTTGCGATCAGGCGCAATCACTTGCACCTGATAATATTGACGTAAAGCTGCCGCCAATGTCTGGATCCCCGGTGCAGTCACACCATCGTCGTTACTCAATAATATCTTTAACATCGGCACTATCCTGATTAATGATTTCTCGCACCACGCTTGTTGCAAAGCTTCCTGAATTAAGGAAAAAATTGAGTTTTAATGTAGTCTGGTCAATCCATTGCCATTGAAAATTTTGCGGTTTCACAATCATCGCTCTTCGTGTCGATGAGACGCGTTCGTTTTTCATCAGTGTCATCAAAGAGTGATAGCTTTCTAAGCTGTTGGTTTCAAAAACCAGTGCATCCTCTTGCGTACCTAATTCGCCATCACCGGGCAAAGGCGCAGTGATACTCAATTCGCCAGAAGCAACACGCGCTTGCAAGGTAGGCAACTCTTCTGCCGTTGCAACAAACCAACTTCCACGCCCTGTTAGTTGTAGCGCATCACCAAGTAATACTTGGTTTATGGTTTGGTTTTCAATCCGTTCACTTGCAACATGGTTAAACATAGCACTACGTGCGGCAGATAAATAGAAACTACGCTTATTACGTTCACGAACCGTAATTTCTTGGTTCGCCCAACGTAATGCTTGGGTTAAGTTTTGCCCATCACGGCCAAACCTTTGTTCCCCAAAATAATTCGGAATGCCTTGTTCTGCAACTTTCTGTAAACGAGCCTCAACATCCTCAGGTACTGAAATATCTCGGATCGTCAATTCAAACTGGTTGCCTTTCAATGTTCCAATACGTAACTTGCGTTTTTGTCTCGTTGTCGCGATGACTCTACAACCATCAAGCTGCCATAATGAAAAATCAGGCGTTTCTTTACCTGGCATTTGTAAACAAAACCACTGTTCAGTCACTGCATTACGGTCTTTTAAACCCGCATAGCTCACTGAACGAGCTGAAATTTTTGCAAATTTAGCTAACTGTTCAGCCACAAATAATGTGTTGCAACCTGTTTTTTCAATGCGAACCATAACATGTTCGCCTTCGCCGTCCAGTTCGAAGCCAAGATCTTCTTTGACAATAAAATCTTCTGGCTGACTTTTTAGCTTACCTGTTGAGAGAGGTTTACCATGCAGGTACTGTACATTCATGAGTTTCATTACCATTATCTTTCACTAACAGCACTACCGCCGCACATGCAATGCCCTCTTTACGCCCAACAAACCCCAATTGCTCGGTTGTTGTTGCTTTGACATTAATATCACCCATGTGACATTCAAGATCTTCAGCAATATTGACGCGCATTTGCGGGATATGTGGCAACATTTTTGGTGCTTGAGCCATAATAGTGACATCAATATTTCCAATGCTGTAGCCTTTTTCTCGAACATGGCAGTAAGCTTTTTTTAGCAATATGCGGCTATCTGCACCTTTGTATGCAGGGTCGGTATCAGGGAAGAGCTTACCAATATCACCAAGTGCTGCTGCACCTAAAATAGCATCTGTTACTGCGTGTAATACCACATCACCGTCAGAGTGTGCCAATAAACCGTGTTCATAAGGGATACGGACACCACCAATAATGATAGGACCATCACCGCCGAACTTATGCACATCAAAACCGTGCCCAATTCTCATTATTTATTCCTTTTATTTCATTCTAGAAAGATAAAATTCCGCCAGTGCCAGATCTTCTGGTCGAGTCACTTTCAGGTTATCAGAACGTCCTGAAACTAATACAGGTTGATAGCCGCAATATTCAAGTGCAGAGGCTTCATCTGTGATAACCGCATTCTCTTTCAAAGCTTTACTTAAGCAATCTCGCAATAACAACAAAGGGAAAAATTGTGGGGTCAATGCATGCCATAAGGCTTCCCGCTCCACTGTATGATCGATGAGATCAGAAGCTTTTCGGCTCCGTTTCATGGTATCCCTGACCGGAGCTGCCAAGATCCCTCCACAACAATTTTTTGTTGATAATTGAATAATTTTATTTAAATCGTCTTGATGCAAACAGGGGCGTGCCGCATCGTGCACTAATACCCACTTATTATGCATATTGCCGTCTTGGGCTAAAAAGTCTAACCCTGCTAATACCGAATCTGCTCGCTCTTTGCCACCTTCAACTGTCGTCACGCGTGAATCTTGCGCAATATCAAGCTTAGCAAAATAGTCGTCATCAGGACTCAACGCGATAACAACACTGGCAACATGAGGATTCAATAGCAATGCATTAATTGTATGCTCAATGATAGTTTTCCCTGCAACCTGCAAGTACTGTTTTGGGCAATCGGCCTTCATACGACTACCAATACCTGCCGCGGGAATTATCGCAACCACTTGCGAATCTACCCCAATTATTGAGTTATTCATTATGTTGGATCTTACATTGAAATTAATGACCGATAGATATAACAGATTATAAAAGAGTTTATAACTTATTAATTTTTAGATTTTTTTTGGTTATTACTCTCTTTTACCATTCTATAAAATGATTCTCCAGGTTTGATCATTCCAAGCTCTGTACGGGCACGCTCTTCAATAGCATCTTGACCATCGTTCAAGTCATTAATTTCAGCAAATAGCTGCTCATTACGCACTTTTAAGCGAGAATTGATAATTTCTTGCGCCGCAACATCGTCTTTGACTCGGACGTAATCGTGAATGCCATTTTTCCCTAACCATAGAGAATATTGTGTCCAAGCCAATACGGCGATTAATAGAAGCGTTAATTTGCCCATTTTGCCCCCTGAAATGATTAGCTAATCATCCCATAACTGAGCTCATGACGCTACTATGAAGAAAGTAATGTCATAAAAGTAAGTAAAAATTACCGGTTAAATGGCTAAATTTCACTCAAATTAATGTTAACAATATGTCCTTTGTTTAATTTCTCATCCAGAATCAAATCTTATCTCTATGCCTATCATCAAACTATTACCTAACTGAGTAAAATTCACCAACGAAAACACGAGCCTTCATGCAAAATATTTTGCACTTATGTAACGCCACTATAGAAGACCAAGACTAACCCAAGTGGGTCTTATGTTCAGGAAAGCTAAGGGGAAATGACAGATGAACGCGAAGAGATGTTACTGAAAATCACATCTATCCAGCAACATCATCTCATGAAGAATAGTTTAAATCTTAATCACTTGTTGATGAGTTAACAGATGAATAATCCTTGTCACCGAGTCGTTGATAGGCTGTAAACCATCAAGCCGTAACTCGGGTTTTAGCGGCTCTTGGTAAGGAGAATCGATCCCCGTAAACTGTTTAATTTTTCCTGCTCTGGCCTGTTTATAAAGCCCTTTAGGATCGCGCTGTTCACACACTTCTACGGGGGTTGCTACGTAAAGCTCAAAAAATTGATTTTCTTCAAACAGATCACGAACACGCGCTCTATCTGCCTGATAAGGCGATATAAAAGCCGTTGCGACGATTAGGCCTGCATCGACCATCAATTTAGCTACTTCACCAATCCGGCGGATATTTTCTTGTCTATCCGCCTCGCTAAACCCTAAATCACCACATAAACCATGACGTACATTATCACCATCAAGCAGATAGGTTTTTATTCCCATCGCGGCTAAAGCTTGCTCAGTCGCTCCCGCTAATGTCGATTTACCTGATCCTGATAACCCTGTAAACCACAATACCGCGCCTTTATGCCCATTTGCCGCTTCTCTAACTTGCCGAGTGACGGGATGATCGTGCCAAACAATATGATTATCCGTTAGCGCCATCATGTTTATTTTCCACCGAGTAAATCGCGCGCTCCCCAATGAGGGAAATGGCGTCGAATCAATTTATTGAGTTCAATTTCAAACTCGCTAAAGTTATCTTTTTGCTCAATAAACTGTCCGGTAACCTCACGTACTAAGCCGGCTCCCGCAGTAACATTCGTGAGCCTATCAATTAGGATCATGCCACCTGTATCAGCATTGTGTTGATAGTTATCTAATAATAGTGGCTCATCAAAAGAGAACTCCACCAGCCCAATACCATTAAGCGGCAGTTCAGTAGCGACCTTTTGTGTTAAGTTATTAACATCGACTTGATAGTGAATATTTTCAACTTTGGCGCGACTTCTTTTGCCCGCGATTTTGATATCCAACTGTTGCCCTTGAACAAGTGGCTGCTCCGACATCCAAACCACATCAATCAAGGCATGATGAGTGCTCTGCAACGTATCGTTTTCTGCAACAATTAAATCTCCACGGCTAATATCAATCTCATCTTCTAACACTAATGTGATTGCTTCCCCCGGAACAGCAAACTGCAAAGCACCATCGAATGTAATGATATCTTTAACTTTAGAGACTTGACCCGATGGTAATGCTTTAACAAATTGACCGATACTCACAATCCCTGAAGATAAGGTTCCACTATAGCCTCTAAAGTCCAAGTTTGGTCGATTCACATATTGGATCGGGAAGCGTAATGCCTGCTCTGAGGCTTTTTGCTGGACTTGAACATTTTCTAAAATGTGTAGTAGCGTTTCACCTTGATACCATGGAATATTTTGGCTTTTGTTAACAATATTATCGCCATCAAGAGCAGAAATCGGTACAAACCAAACATTCAGATCAACAGGTAATTCGGTAGCAAATTTTTGGTAGTCTTGCTTAATTTTTTCGAATACAGCTTCACTGTAATCCACTAAATCCATCTTATTAACTGCCACAATTAAGTGACGGATACCCAGCAGTGTACTAATAAAACTGTGACGTCGAGTTTGCTCTTGAACTCCTTTTCGAGCATCGATCAACAAAATAGACAGTGAGCAAGTTGAGGCGCCTGTCGCCATGTTACGCGTATATTGTTCATGGCCCGGCGTATCCGCAATAATAAATTTGCGCTTTTGGGTCGAAAAATAGCGGTAAGCGACATCAATCGTAATACCTTGTTCACGCTCCGCAGCAAGGCCATCCACCAGCAATGCTAAATCTAATTTTTCTCCTTGTGTGCCTATACGCTTACTGTCATTTTGCAACACAGAAAGTTGATCTTCATAAATTTGTCGAGTGTCATGTAATAAGCGACCAATCAGGGTACTTTTACCATCATCAACATTGCCACAGGTTAGAAAGCGTAATAGCCCTTTGTGTTGCTGTGCTAATAAGTAGCCTTCAACTCCACCTTGTTGCTTAATTTGTTCCGCAATAATTTCGTTGTATGCTAAATCTGCCATAACGTTTCCCCTTAAAAATATCCTTGACGCTTCTTTTGCTCCATTGATGCAGCTTGGTCACTATCGATTAACCGACCTTGACGTTCACTCGTCGTGGATATCAGCATCTCTTCGATAATTTCAGGTAAGGTCTCTGCCTGTGATTCAACAGCCCCCGTTAATGGCCAGCACCCTAGCGTCCGAAAACGCACTTTTCGCTTAGCAATCACTTCACCCGCTTTTAAATCTATACGGTCATCATCTACCATCAATAGTGTGCCATCCCGCTCTAATACAGGGCGCTCTTTTGCAAAATAGAGAGGCACAATATCGATATTTTCTAAGTAGATATATTGCCAAATATCCAGTTCTGTCCAGTTGGATAGTGGGAAGACGCGAATGCTCTCACCTTTATTAATTTGCCCATTATAGTTATGCCATAATTCAGGGCGTTGGTTTTTAGGATCCCAACGGTGTGAACGGTCTCTGAAAGAGTATATTCTCTCTTTTGCGCGTGATTTTTCTTCATCACGCCTTGCCCCCCCAAATGCTGCATCGAAACCATATTTATCCAGCGCTTGTTTTAAACCTTCCGTTTTCATAATGTCTGTATGCTTTGCGCTACCATGTATAAAGGGATTGATACCAAGCGCCTCCCCTTCTGGATTCCGGTAAACTAGGAGTTCGAAACCATAGTTTTTCGCCGTTTTATCACGAAATTCATACATTTCACGAAATTTCCACCCTGTATCCACATGTAATAATGGAAATGGCAATTTACCTGGATAAAAAGCCTTACGCGCTAAATGCAACATAACGGATGAATCTTTGCCTATTGAATAAAGCATCACTGGATTTGCAAATTCAGCAGCCACTTCACGTAAAATATGAATACTTTCAGCTTCCAACTGCTGCAAATGGGTCAATCGTTTTTCATTCATGATGGCCTCCTTCTATTAAGCCAATTCCAGCACGGCTGAACGCCATCTGTTTTCCACGACTTGATGACCAAACCAAGCTAACTGTTGATGTAATGCGACGACTTCACCAATCACTAATAAAGCAGGCGAAGGCGCTTTTTGCGCAAGTGCTTCTAATTCATGCAACTGACCACTAAGCACTTGCTGGTTACTGCGTGTACCACAACCGATGACTGCCACAGGGGTTTCTGGGGAGCGCCCAAAATAAATCAATTGTTTACTAATGCTATCCGCCTTTACCGTTCCCATATAAATGGCTAAGGTTTGATGACCTCTAGCCAAAGCTGGCCAATCTAATTCATTCCCATCATTCTTACAGTGCCCTGTGATAAACGTGACACTTTGAGAATGTTCACGGTGCGTCAAAGGGATCCCCGCATACGCTGTCGCACCAATCGCTGCTGTAATACCGGGAACCACTTGAAAAGGAATACCTGCGGCGGCAGCCACTTCAAGCTCCTCGCCACCTCGACCAAAAATAAAGGGGTCACCACCTTTTAAACGTACGACTTTTTTCCCCTGTTTCGCTAGTTTGACAATTAACGAATTGGTCTCTTCTTGGGGAACTGAATGACGATGAGCTCGCTTTCCAACACAAATTTTGTCTGCATCACGCCGTGCTAAATCAAGCACTTCCTCACTAACAAGGTTGTCGTATAAAACAACATCTGCATTTTGCAAAACTTGCAGACCTTTTAATGTTAATAGCCCTGCGTCTCCGGGGCCTGCGCCAACAAGGGTCAGCTCCCCGCTAGTATCTTGCTCATACAGTTGTTTCTCTAACTGCTGCTCTGCTTGTGAAAGTTGGCCTTTTTCAACCAATGAGGCAAAGTGACCATTAAAGCTTTTTTCCCAAAAGCGTTTGCGCTCACGCATGCTGGTAATAGACTCTTTCACCTTTTCGCGCCAGCGCCCTGCTATCTCAGCCATCTGGCCTAGTGAATGTGGTAGCATCCCTTCCAGTTTTTCGCGTAATAAACGAGCAAGTACGGGAGCCGTTCCCCCCGATGAAATAGCAACAACGACAGGGTCTCTATCGATGATTGAAGGCACAATGAAAGAGCATAGCGGCTTTTCATCAACCACATTTACAAAGGTGTGTTGAGACTCCGCATCATGAAAAACTTTCTCATTCAATGAGGGATTATCAGTTGCAGCGATCACCAAATATGCCTTCTCAATATGTGCAGAGTGATACTCACCTTTAATCCACTCAAATGCATTTTGCTCATAAAGGCGCTGTAAGAGTGGGTTTAATGTCGGAGAAATGACGACAAGCGCGGCATTAGCTTTAAGCAATAGCTCTGCTTTGCGTGCTGCAACATCGCCGCCGCCAACTAGCACAGCTTTGCGGGATCGAAGATCCACAAATAACGGTAAATATTCCATCTTGCTCTTCCGGTGTTATATCACTTTTTTATGACAACCATTTAAATTGACTATATGGCGTGCAAGTTGGGTTATGAAATGCCAAAAATTCATTAGATGTAACGCAAAGGAATAAGTCAGCCTAATGAGTTATGAAGAAGAAATACTCATAATGGCATCAAAGCAAAACGCGATTTCACGACTAAGATAAGTATTGATCGCTTCTTTTCTACAGATGCCTTGAAAAAAATGAGTTAGACTAAGCACATAAATAGAAAATAAATATAAATGACTAAGCCTTTATAAGTATTTAGCTAATTAAGACAAAACATTATGATAAAAACGGATAAAAAGAAACTCACCATTAATGATATTGCAAAGCTATGTGGCGTAGGTAAATCAACAGTTTCAAGGGTGATTAATCAAGACCCAATGGTTAATGAAGAGACTCGGCAAAAAGTTAATCAAATAATTGAAAAATACCAATTTACTCCCTCAAAATCTGCCCGTGCAATGCGAGGCTATTCAAACCGCTCTTTCGGCATCATCATGACGCGTTTAGATTCTTACGCTGAAAACCAAGCAGTCAGTTCCATGCTACCTATTTTCTATCAAAATAATATCGACCCTATTATTTTAGAGAGTCAATTTAAACCGGAAAAAGTTGAGGAACATTTAAAAATGCTTGCTCGCCAAAAGGTTGATGGGATTGTCTTTTTTGCTTTTTCAGGCATTGATATCAATAAGCTCTCCAATTGGAAACAAAAAATGGTTGTTATTGCGCGACCATTAGAAGGTTTTGTCTCTATTTGTCACGATGATGAAAGTGCGGTTAAAAACCTTATGCACTATTTTCATAAACAAAAAAATTACCAACAAATAAGTTATATCGGGATCAATGTTCACGATGAAACAACGGGCCTACTTCGTTACCAATCTTATCTACACTATTGTCAGCAGCAAGGTTTAACCCCTCACGCACAATTAGGTGAACTTAATTACCAAAGTGGCTATATGCTTGCTAAAGAGATCTTAACCACATCACCACAAGCCATACTGTGCGCAACAGACTCATTAGCATTTGGTGTACAAAAATACTTATCCGAACAAAACATGAATCATATCGATGTGGCCTGTATTGGGCGAAATGATTTATTGGCCTTTTTATTTCCTCAAACCAAATTCTACCGTTTAGGCTTTAGAGAGAGTGGGAAAGAGGCTGCTAATATATTGATTAAAATGGCAAAAGAAGATGTTCCGCCACAAAAAATCATTATCTCCAGTGATAAATTAAATTAATAACTTAAGAAAATAATTATTATTACTTGTGATCATCGTCTAGTTATGGGAACGTTCCCGTTCAAATAATGCAAATAAGGATATATATTAAAAAAAACATAACTACGATGAGAAAATAAATATGCCTAGTGCCAAAGATTTAAAGGCCATTGAAGAGCTTATTGCACTGATTGGCGGTAAAAATAATATTATTAGTGTTTCTCACTGCTTAACAAGGCTACGCTTTGTTCTTAATGACCCTAATATCGCAGAAATAGATAAAATAAAACAAATCCCTTTTGTTAAGGGGTGTTTTAATAATGCCGGACAGTTCCAAGTTATTATTGGTGTCGATGTTGACCACTATTATCAAATTCTTTCAAAGCATCTTGAGTTAGAAACAAAAAGTAAAGATGAAGTAAAGTCTGACGCCAAAAAAAATATGAGTTTTTGGCAAAGGCTTATCGCAAATTTGGCAGAAATATTCGTACCACTATTACCTATTTTAATTTGTGGTGGTTTACTTTTAGGTTTGCGTAACGTTATTGGTGAGATGCCTGTATCGGATAATAAACCTTTAACCTATTTTTATCCTTGGTTAAAGCCTATTTATGATTTCCTATGGTTACCTTGCGAAGCAATATTCCACTTTTTACCTGTTAGCATCTGCTGGTCTGCAACTAAAAAGATGGGGGGTACCCCAGCCCTAGGTTTAGTATTAGGGATCACTTTAGTTTCTCCTCAGCTAATGAATGCCTATAATTTAGGCTCACAAATCCCTGATGTTTGGAACTTTGGGCTGTTTACAATTGAGAAAGTCGGTTATCAGGCGCAAGTCATCCCTTCTATCTTAGCAGGTTTATTCCTCGGCTGGTTTGAGACCCGTTTACGCCGTTACATTCCCGATTATTTAAAATTGGTTATTGTTCCAATCGTCACATTGATTATCTCAGTCTTCGTCGCACACGTTATTTTAGGCCCTATTGGCAGAAGCATTGGCAATGGTATTGCCGAAGTCATCAAGCTATTAATGCTAGGTGACTTTGCGCCTATTGGCTCAGCTATCTTCGGTTTTTTCTACTCGCCAATGGTGATCACAGGGTTACATCACACAACCTTAGCGATCGACTTACAGATGACTCAAAGTTACGGCGGCACCCCTATTTGGCCTATTATCGCATTATCAAATATTGCCCAAGCTTCAGCGGTTGTCGGTATCATTATTGTTAGCCGTAAAGCAAATGAACATGAAATTACTATCCCAGCCGCTATTTCAGCCTATTTAGGTGTAACAGAGCCGGCTATGTATGGTGTTAACCTAAAATATGGCTTCCCTATGCTATGTGCGATGGTTGGTGCTTCACTCGCAGGACTGATTTGTGGTTTAAACCATGTTCTATCTAATGGTATTGGCGTGGGTGGTTTACCTGGCATTTTATCGATACAACCAACTTATTGGTTAGTTTACCTGTTCGCTATGGTCGTCGCCGTTGTCGTTCCCATTGCATTAACCGTTATCGCCTATCGCTATAAAGAAAGAAAAGGCACGCTACAAGCTAATTAATATATCATCAAATTTAAGGTTTATTATGAATTACTTATACATTGTTTTTACAGATATCAGCGTGTCTGTTGAGTACAATAATAATAAATATGATTACACCTTTGACACCGTAAATAGTACTTATCATGACTGGTTAAATATCGCTAAGAAAATAAATAGCGACTTTCAATTGATTGACGGTGGCGTTATACAATGGCCAGTCGATGACGATGGAAAAAAATCTTATGTGATAAAAACACAAGATAATAAAACTATTGATGTCGCAAATTTATTTACAGAATCTCTTAATAAGCCATTTATTATTGAAAATATCAGGGAAGTAAATCAACAGGACAGCTTAGAGAGGAAATTCATTCATCGGGAAAAAGAAGTTACTTGGTCAATTGAGTATTCCGGTTTAACATCAGGGAAAGATGAGTATTGCCAAGAGTCACTATTAACGGTGGCAAATGGGTATATTGGCCTGCGCGGTACATTACCGGAGATGACAGCGAGTCATGATTATTACCCTGCAACTTATATTGCAGGCCTATATAATCAAGCAACCTCTCAAGTCAACGATCACCAAGTGGTCAACGAAGACTTTGTTAATGCACCGAATGGCCAGTTTATTTCGCTTAAAATCGGAGATGGCGACTACATTCATCCAAATAATGTAACCACACTTGCTCTAACCCGCCATTTAGATTTTAAAACCGGTGTCCTATCTTCTGACTGGCTTATTGAAACAACAGACGGGAAACAACTGAATATTCGCTGTTTCAAGTTTGCCAATATGGCAAATATGTCTCATTACTGCCTACATTACCAATTTATTCCGTTAAATTTTTCTGGCGAAATGACCCTTCTCACTCGCTTAGAAGGGAACACTTGTAATGCAGGAGTAGAACGATATCGTAGCCTAAATCAAAACCATTACAGTGTGTTAGAAGGTGGTGCAAAGCAACAAAATGCTTATCTGTTAGCTCAAACTCATCAATCAAAAATAGGGATTGGCTTAGCATCCTCTCTTTGTGGTGATTTCTTTTCACCACAAGACATTATTTGCCATTTTTCTGACTCAGTTGTTGAGCAAAGTATCACATTCAATGCTCAGAAAAATACCCCCTATACTGTTGAAAAAAGTGTCGCGCTAACCACATCTACGGCTTACCCCGATAATTGGCAAGATGTTACGAAATGGGAACTTCCCGCTTGGCAAACCCAGTTAGCAGAAACAAAACAAGCATGGCAAACTTTATGGGATGAAGCTGATATTGCAGTATCAGGGGATTTAATGACGCAAAAATTATTACGTCTACATACCTACCATTTACTTTCATCAGCGTCACCGTTTAGTAACGAAAAAAATAAACTTGATGTTTCCGTCACCGCACGAGGGCTACACGGAGAAGCTTATCGAGGGCATATTTTTTGGGATGAGATTTTTATTTTCCCATTTTATATCATGCACTTCCCTAATACCGCTCGCCAACTTTTACTCTATCGTTATCGCCGATTAGAAGCTGCCCGACTCGCAGCGAAGGCCGCCGGTTTCCAAGGCGCTATGTTCCCATGGCAGTCAGGTCACGATGGTACAGAGCAAACTCAAGTTCTGCATTTAAATCCATTATCTGGTCAGTGGGATCCTGACCACAGTTGTCGCCAACGCCATGTTTCATTAGCCATCGCTTACAACGTGTGGCTATATTGGCGTAATACCCTTGATAACCCATTTATGGAAGAGTATGGCTTAGAGCTGCTCAATGACATCACGTTATTTTGGCTTAGCCTATGTCAGTGGGATGAGCAAGACCAACGTTTTCATATCAGTGGCGTCATGGGCCCCGATGAATTTCATGAAAAATATGCCGATGCTCAAGAAGGCGGCCTAAAAGATAATGCCTATACCAATTTAATGGTGGCGTGGCTTTTCAATGAGATGACGACGCTGTATCGCGATAAACGTTTTACTGACAAATTATCTGAATTTGGTTTTTCTGCAAATACGCTCGACAAGCTCTGCCAAATTAAAACGCAGCTCGCTGTCACGCTAAATCAAGATGACGTTATTGAACAATTTGCAGGCTACTTTGCGTTAGATGATCTCGACTGGGAAAGCTATCGCCAGAAATATGGCAATATTTACCGAATGGATCGGATCCTACGTAAAGAAAATAAATCAGCAGATGATTTCAAAGTCGCTAAACAAGCCGACACACTCATGTTGTTTAATAACTTAGATAAAACAACTGTGAAATCTTTAATTGAATCTCTGGGCTACTCATTATCTGAAAGCTTTGCGGAGAAAAATCTACATTATTACCTTGAACGCACCTCTCATGGCTCAACCTTATCGCGCATTGTTCATGCTTATTTAGCCGAACAAATACAGCTCCATGACCTATCGTGGCAACTCTATCAGGATGCCTTGTACTCAGATTACAACGATATCCAAGGTGGAACGACGGCTGAAGGCATACATACCGGAGTGATGGCAGCGACTTTAAATACTACGATCATGGCTTACGCTGGTGTCGATATTCGACAAGATATTCTTAATATCGCGCCTTCGTTACCTAAACAGTGGCAAGGGCTGAGTTTTAAATTAAGGCACCAATGTGTTTTGTTCCACATCAGGGTAACTCATAACAATATTACGGTGATGAGTGATAAAGCATGCACAATATCAATCAATAACCACCTCTATAGCCTTGTTCCCAACACACCTTTTTCCTTAAATTCTAATGAGGGTAACGCTAATGGTTAAAGGACTCATATTTGATCTTGATGGTGTTATTGTTGATACCGCCGGTTACCATTATTTAGCTTGGAAAAAGCTGGCTAGCGAAATCGGGATTGAAATTGATGAACAATTCAACCAATCCTTAAAAGGAATCAGCCGAGTAGAGTCATTAGATAAAATTTTACGCCATGGTAATAAGCAAAATTCATTTTCTATTGAAGAGAAAAATATGCTCTCTGAAAGGAAAAATGAATATTATCTAAAGTTACTTGATAACATTAGCCCAAAAGATATTTTACCCGGCGTATTAGATTTAATTAAGCAGGCTAACCAATACAATATACCTTGTGTTATTGCCTCTGCATCCCAAAATGCGCCAACTATATTGAAAAAATTGGCTATAGAGCACTATTTTCAATCTATTGTTGATCCTAAGTCATTAAAACAAGGTAAACCCGATCCTGAAATCTTTTTAAAAGCAGCGCAGCTCATTGATGTGCCTGCTCAGTATTGTGTTGGTTTTGAAGATTCAATGGCAGGAATACAAGCCCTTAAAAAAGCGAGGATTTATGCTATTGGTATTATCGCTGAAGGCCCACTGCCTGAAGCTGATCGTGAAGTGCACTCATTAACTGAAATAGACATACATACACTAATCAAATAATAAATTATCGGATGGAAACTCTGTTTTCCATCCAGATATAAACAAGGAATAAAGAATGAAAACTAAACTATTAGCTACTGCTGTTAGCTTAGGATTAGCTATGCCTGTTATAACCGAAGCTAATACAAGTTCTCTATCAATAGAGCAACGTTTAGCGCTTTTAGAGCAAAGAACACTTGCTGCTGAAAAAAGAGCAGAACTTGCTGAACAAAAAGCAGCTAATTTAGAAAAAGCATTACAAAATCGTCAAGTTATTAATCAGCCAATCAATAATACAACAGCTACGACAAATCATACTGAAGCCCCACATTTAATCGAAACCAATAGCCAATATGGCAAGCTTAAACTTTACGGTGATGTCGAATTTAATACTGATATTGCTAGTAAAAAAGGGCAACTGACCTCAGTAAATACTCAGGCAGGAAAAGATAAAGATTTTGGTGATTATGATAAATGGGGAATTAATGGCCGTATTCTAATTGGACTTGATGGTGAGCGTTCTTTAAAGAATAACAACTATGCAGGCTTTTCCGTTCAACCACTCGCTAATATTAATGGACAAATTGGTTTAGATGATGCCAAATTCTACTTTGGTAAAAAAGAGAGTTGGCAAATAAAATTAGGCCGCTATGAAGCCTACGATATGTTCCCATTAAATCAAGATACCTTTATTGAGTATTCAGGTAATACCGCGAATGATACCTATAGTGATGGCTTTGGCTATATCTATATGATGAAAGAAGGCCGAGGAAGAAGCAATAGTGGCGGCAGCATGATGTTTAATACTAAATACGATAATTGGTATTTTGAAACAAATCTATTAATCGAAGATGGCACCAGTATCTTTACCGATGGCGAATACCATGGGCGAAAACAAATCAATAAGAAAAATGTTATCTATGTTCGACCTGTGATCGCTTGGAATAAAGACAACTTTAAAGTAGCCGCCGCCATTGAAAGTAATGTTATTAAAAATGCTTATGGTTATGAAGATAAAAATACAGGTGAGTTTAAAAACCAATCTAAGCGTAATGGATATGGTTTAACTCTAGGTTGGAATAGCTTAAAAGATGATCCAACAAATGGTATCGACGTAAACTGGAGTACGGCTTATTTAGATGCTAGCAATGAAACAGATTTTACTACTGGTGCCAATATTTTATGGCGCCGCTTGCAGCTGGGTTATATTTACGCTCATAATGATATCAAGTCCTACGCATTAAATTATGATAGTGACATCGATAATGAAGTTATTTTTGGTCCAGGAAAATATGATATTCACACTTTATATACTTCATATGAGTTACCAAACATACTTGATATGGATAATTTTAAAATTTATATCGGCGCTTACTACTCTGTAATTGATGGAAAAGATATCGAAGTGAAAAATAGCGATAAAGATCGTTATGGCTCCAGAGTCAGATTTAAATACTTATTCTAAAAATTGAATTAAACATTGAGTGGCTGATTTATCAGGTCAGCCACTCAAGCTATTTGCAGTAACTTACCCTTCATGAAGCCCACATTCGCGTTTAAGACCGAAAAAGCGGGTCTCTTCTTCACTCATACCAGGCTCCCATTTACGAGTGGTATGTGTATCACCAACAGATAAATACCCTTGCTCCCAAAGAGGGTGATAAGGCAAATCATATTTGGTCAGATATTCATGTACTTGGCGATTATTCCAATCAACCACTGGTAATATTTTAAATACCCCTTTACCGATACTCAGTACGGGCAGCGTGGCACGACTCTTCGATTGCTCTCTACGCAGCCCCGAGAACCAACTTTGCGCTTTTAACTCCCGCAAAGCTCGATTCATCGGTTCAACCTTATTAATTTGATTGTATAGATCTATCCCCTCAGTTCCTTGTTCCCATAATTTGCCATAAATAGCTTCCTGCCACGCTGGAGATAATGGGGAGCGATAAACTTGCAAATTCAAATGGAGTTCATCTTTTAACTCTTCAATGAAGATGTAAGTCTCAGGAAAAAGATACCCAGTATCCGTTAAAATAACAGGAATATCGGGCATCACTTGTGTCACCATATGTAGCATGAGCGCCGCTTGTATGCTAAAACTGGATGACAATACAAATTTAGCGGGCAAATTATCTAATGCCCACTCGATTCGCTCAATAGCACTCAATTTTTCCAATTGCACATTCAATGCTGATAAATATTCAGCTTGTTGCACTTTATCTAATTTAAGTACTTCGGCAAGTTTGAGTTGACTCATACCGCCTCCTTCACTTCATAAAAATCGATAGCTGAATTCAGTACTGGTTTCACTACATTAGCGCGAATTAAGTAGTCGCCAAAACCTTCCTGATCTTCCCGCTCTTTTGCCCAACGACCAATCAAATTGTCTAAGATAGTTAAAATTTCCGCCGAACTAATATTCTCTCGATACATGCGCGGAATTCGAGTACCGATACGATTACCACCTAAATGTAAGTTATATCGGTCAATCGCTTTACCTACCAATCCAACTTCCGCCAGCATGGCTCGACCACAGCCATTTGGGCATCCTGTCACACGTAATACAATATGCTCGTTACCGATGCCGTGTGACGACATGATTTTTTCTACTTCACTGACAAATTCAGGTAAGAAGCGCTCTGCTTCCGCCATTGCTAATGGGCAGGTAGGGAAAGAAACACAAGCCATTGAGTTCTCACGCTGCAATGTCACCTCATCACTGATCAAGCCATGTTCACGTGCAATCGCTTCAATACGCTCTTTTTCCGATTCAGGCACTCCCGCAACTATCAGGTTTTGATTCGCCGTTAAGCGAAAGTCTCCCTGATGAATTTTAGCTATTTCTGCAACACCTGTTTTTAGTGGTTTATTAGGCAAATCGATTAAACGACCATTTTCAATAAATAACGTGAGATGCCAACGATCGTCTATCCCTTTTAACCAACCAATTTGATCACCACGTTGAGTAAACGCATAATGCCGAACTGGCTCGAAGGTCACCCCAGAGCGTCTTTCAACTTCTTGTTTAAATGTTTCAACACCAACACGTTCCAGCGTGTATTTTGTTTTAGCATTTTTACGTTCTGTCCGATTCCCCCAATCACGTTGAGTTGTCACGATAGCTTCTGCAATCGCCAGCGTATCTTTCAAATAAATAAACCCAAACTCACTGGCTAATCGAGGGTAAGTCGCCGTGTCACCGTGAGTCATCGCAAGACCACCGCCCACTAACACGTTAAAGCCAATTAACTCCCCATCTTGAGCAATCGCTACAAAGTTCATGTCATTGGCGTGTAAATCGACATCATTTAATGGCGGTATCACTACCGATGTTTTGAATTTACGAGGCAAATAGGTTTTCCCTAATATTGGCTCTTCATCCGTTGTTGCCACCTTTTCTTTATCAAGCCAAATTTCTGCATAAGCATTTGTACGTGGCAGTAAATGCTCCGATATTTTTTTCGC
Organism: Providencia sp. PROV261; assembly: GCF_028477945.1. Classification (NCBI taxonomy): domain Bacteria; kingdom Pseudomonadati; phylum Pseudomonadota; class Gammaproteobacteria; order Enterobacterales; family Morganellaceae; genus Providencia; species Providencia sp. PROV261. Next base: position 24,737 of record NZ_JAMPMC010000042.1, read on the forward strand.
CCATTCATAAGCTTGTTGATGTAGCTCAGATTGAACGGGGTTAGAGGTACAAAGCACATTACGGTTCACATCGTTTGCCGTCGCTAATGCGTCAAGCCCCACATGATGTAACATTTGGTGTGCAGGCTTCACATCACCCTTTAAAATACCGTGGAACTGGAAGGTTTGTCGGTTAGTGATACGCACGCTGCCATACAGCGTATGTTCTGATGCGAATCTATCGATATCTAACCACTGTTTAGGCGTAATGATGCCTCCGGGCAACCGGCAACGAAGCATCATCGCATGGCGGGGTTCTAATTTTTGTTCAGCGCGCTCCGCTCGGATATCACGATCATCTTGTTGATACATCCCATGGAAACGAATTAGTAGGAAATTATCCCCTTCAAATCCGCCACTTAATCCATTTTTGAGATCTTCTTTGATAGTTCCACGTAGATAATTACTCTCGTTTTTCATCCGTTCACTATCAGCCAGTTTGCCTTCTACGACCAAAGGCCCGTATTTTTTATCACTCATTAGTAGACATCCCTCTGATAACGGCGCTCCACGCGCAGCTCACTTAAAAATTCATCTGCCGATTCGCTATCCATGTTTCCGTATTGACTGATAATCTCCAGCAACGCCTGCTCCACATCCCGAGCCATGTGATTCGCATCACCGCAGACATAGATATGTGCCCCTTCTTCAATCCAGTGCCAAACTTCCTCACCTTGTTCACGCAACTTATCTTGCACATACACTTTTTGTGCTTGATCTCGGGACCAGGCCAATGAAATATTGGTCAACAAACCTTCTTTGACATAGCGTTGCCATTCCACTTGGTAGAGAAAATCTTCAACAAAATGTGGATTACCAAAAAACAACCAGTTCTTACCGGTCGCTTCCTCATTATCGCGTTGCTGCATAAATGCACGGAACGGTGCGATGCCAGTACCGGGGCCTATCATGATGACAGGTTTTGTACTGTCGGCTGGAAGACGGAAATTATCATTGTGTTCAATAAAAATACGCAGTTCATCACCTTCTTTTAGGCGATCAGCCAAAAAGCCAGAAGCACCACCTGTACGAGCACGACCATCAATGTCATAACGTACAACGCCGACAGTAATATGCACCTCATCTTCTGTTTCCGCCTGTGAAGATGCGATTGAATACAACCGTGGGGTCAATGGTCGAAGAAGCTCAACAAACTCTTGAGCGGTAGGCTGAGCGGCAGCTTGTCTCACCATATCAACAATGGGAGTATTTTGTGCATAGTGCAAAAGTGCCTGCTTATCACTTATTAACCCCAATAAAGTCTCGTCTTTTGACAAGTTGGCATATTTTTCAACAATAAGAGGGGTATTTTGTGTCAACTCTAAATGGTGAGTCAGTGCATCACGTAGTGTGTATGATTGTTCAGCCACTTGAACCTTTTCATCACCGGTTAACCATAATAAACTGACAAGCTCCTCAACAAGAGCAGGATCATTATCAAACCACACCCCAAGCGCATCACCAGGCTGATAGCGTAACCCTGAATCCCCCAAATCAATCTCAATATGGCGAACATCTTTTAGTGATCCACGCCCTGTGATCTTCTGATTGACCGATAAAGATGCGGTAAGTGGCGACGTCTTAGTGTAAGGTGATGAATGAATTTCATCTACGCTCCCTACCTGAGCCGCAACAAGTTGATGAGTACTTTGCGTTGGCACTCGCGCTTTAAGTAATTGGCTCAGTTCCTCAATCCATGCATCTGCAATTGCTTGATACTCTACATCGGCATCGATACGTGCAAGTAATGGCTTGGCGCCTAATTGAGCCAGCTGCGTATCAAAATCTTTACCAGCTTGACAGAATTTCTCATAGGAAGAGTCGCCTAATGCGAAAACAGCGTATGCCGTTTCATTCAGGCTTGGAGCCTTTTTGGAGTGCAAGTATTTATATAATGCAACCGCCTCCTCAGCAGGCTCGCCTTCTCCTTGTGTTGATGCAACTATCACCAATATTTTTTCTTGCGCGATCTGCTTAAATTTATAATCTCCTGCATTCACTAAATTCACATTGAGCTTTTCGCTGAGCAACTTTTCTCTAAGTTGTTCAGATAAACGGCGCGCGTTGCCAGTTTGTGAAGCAGAAATGATTGTAATCGTTTCGTCCTGTGGCACGGGAGCACTCACAGGTGTGCTAGTCACTGTATTTTGGTTTACCATTCCCCACAAATATCCAGACAACCAAGCTAATTGGTGAGATGAAAAATCATCCACGGCTGTCTGTAAGCGTGCAAGTTGCTCCATAGATATTGGCAATGCCGAAATTGGAGACTGTTTTTTTGTCATTATCTTATAACCCCAGAGTTGCTCATCATAAATTACTACCCCGATAGTTTGTCAGGTTATAACACCCTTTCGTAACGGGATAAGAAACGATCGCCATAACTAATAGCTAAAAAGCCTAATGAAAATAGTTAGTGAATCATACTCATAAAAATGGTTAGTGATAATTCGACAAAATAAGATGCTCGGAGTACAAATTACAGTAGAATACGCTGCATTTCGATTTATAAGGAGTTAGTTATGAGAACAAGCATCTATAAAGATTTTCATTTTGAAGCGGCACACAAACTTCCCTATGTACCTGAAGGTCATAAATGCGGTCGCCTCCATGGCCATTCTTTCATGGTAAGATTAGAGCTGACAGGCGAAGTCGAGGAAAAAAGTGGATGGCTTATCGATTTTAGTGATGTCAAAAAAGCATTTAAGCCAATTTTAGATCAACTCGACCATTATTACTTAAATGATATTGAAGGCCTCGAAAATCCAACCAGCGAGGTGCTGGCAAGCTGGATTTGGCATAAAACCAAACCCCTCTTACCATTACTCAGTGCCGTGACAGTGAAAGAAACCTGTAATGCTGGTTGTATTTACCGCGGCGAATAGACACTTTCTGGTATGCCGTGTTCAACGCGGCACATCAGGCGATATTAAGATATTTATGGGTTTGAATAGAAAGACGCCAATTTCGCGCAATACACGTATCGATACATAACTTGGTTGCTAAGCTTTTTTGGCTAATAGGCTGTAATGCAACAACTGGCGCATGTTTTTCGGTTCGTTTTGCCAACAATTTATCCAACTCTTCAATGTCTTTTTCACGCGCAACAGGGTGCTTGATTTCATTTGCTCGGTTTATTGATTCCGTAAGCACCTGTAATCCCCCTTTCATCCCCACTTTTGGTGATACCGTTACCCATGTTTTATCTGAGCATTGAATAGGATAAGTGCCACTCGTTTCAATTTGGCACTGATAGCCTTGATTTTCTAACTCACACGTTAAAGGAAGCAGATCGTAAATACACGGCTCTCCCCCTGTGATAACAATATGTTTAGCTGTATACCCTTGTTTTTTCATGAGGTTGATTAATTCATGACTATCCGCCAGCGCCCATGTATCTGTATCAACGGTTTTTAGTGCAATATCACCAAGTGTTGTTGCTTTGCTCTCTTCTTTCTCCCAAGTATGTTTGGTGTCGCACCAACTGCAACCCACTGGGCAGCCTTGCAAGCGAATAAAAACAGCAGGAACACCGGTGAACACACCTTCACCTTGTAATGTTTGAAAAATTTCATTGATTGGGTAATTCATCGCACTCTCTGGCATTGTCATCTTAATACGTATTATATCGCAGATATCTATCCGCGGTTAACCCACTTTATGGTAATGTAAACAGCTTGGATTTGATAAAGCACATCTGATTAAAAAAACCGAAACGATATTCGGTAATTAAAGACAGGACAAAAAATGCAAAGTAGTAAAAAAAATCAACTCAGAAAGGGACTGAGTGTCAGGCACATTCGCTTTATGGCCTTAGGGTCAGCGATTGGTACAGGCCTCTTTTATGGCTCCGCTTCAGCCATACAAGCAGCCGGCCCCGCAGTACTCATCGCTTATATGATAGGGGGCGCTGCCGTTTTTATGGTTATGCGTGCTTTAGGTGAAATGGCGGTTCATAACCCAGTTCCAGGGTCATTTTCTCACTATGCCAGCCACTATATGGGGCCATTAGCAGGCTTTCTAACCGGATGGAACTATGTTTTCGAAATGCTGGTTGTCTGCCTTGCAGATATCACCGCCTTCGGGATGTATATGGGCTTTTGGTTCCCTCATGTTGATCAATGGGTATGGGTACTCAGCATCGTTTTATTTATCGGTGCGCTGAATTTATGTCACGTTAAAATATTTGGTGAGCTTGAATTCTGGTTATCGATAGTCAAAGTGACCGCGATTATTGCCATGATTATCGGTGGTGCCTTCTTAATGTTCTACGGTTTTGGTAAAGAGACAGACCACGCTGTCGGCTTGCAAAACCTATGGGAACATGGTGGTTTTATGCCGCATGGCATTACTGGCGTTATTGCCTCTCTCGCCATTGTTATGTTTGCATTTGGTGGGATTGAAGTGATTGGTATCACCGCAAGCGAAGCTCAAAACCCAGAGAAAACCATCCCTAAAGCAATTAATGCCGTGCCTATTAGGATCTTGCTATTCTATGGTTTAACACTCTTTATCTTAATGTGTATCTATCCATGGAACCAAATTGGGCAAAACGGTAGCCCATTCGTGCAAATTTTTTCTAGTCTGAATATTTCTTCTGCCGCAAACATTCTAAACATCGTTGTTATCACTGCCGCCATTTCGGCCATTAACAGTGATATTTTTGGTGCTGGTCGAATGATGTACGGCATGGCTCAAGATAAACAAGCACCTAGCGCTTTCACTAAGTTGACACGCAATGGTGTGCCATGGGTAACCGTCTTGGTGATGTCAGCCGTTATGCTGCTTGGCGTATACTTAAATTACCTTTTACCTGAGCGAATTTTCGTGATTATTGCTTCAATTGCAACATTTGCCACTGTTTGGGTATGGTTAATGATCTTGCTTTCGCAGGTTGCTATGCGCCGTAAAATGAGCCAAGAAGAGGTTAAACAGCTCAAGTTCCCTGTACCATTTTGGCCGGTCGGCCCTATGGTGACGATTGCCTTTATGGTATTTGTTATCGCATTACTTGGGTTCTTTGAAAACACACGAGTGGCTTTAATCGTCGGTTGTGTTTGGGTTGTGATACTTACTGTTGCCTACTTTATAATGCGCAATTACCAAAAAAATAATTAAAATAATCCTATCTGCAAAACACAACATAACGCCCCATCATTGATGGGGCGTTTTATCATTAACTTTCTAATTCAAGAGCCTGCTCAAGGTCGGCAATCAAATCATTTACATCCTCTAGTCCAATCGATAATCTCAGTAATCCATCACTTATCCCATAATATTGTCGTTCTTCTGGTGTATAAGTTGAATGTGTCATACTTGCAGGGTGTTGTGCTAAGGATTCACAATCCCCCAAGCTCACTGCTCGTGAAAATAGCGTTAAACGATTTAAAAAGCGTTTACCTGATTCCATACCGCCTTTAATTTCACAGGCAATCATGCCGCCAGGTAATTTCATTTGTTTTTTGGCTAGCTCATATTGTTTAAAGCTCGGCAAGCCTGGATAAATGACAAATGCAATTTTAGGATGAGAAGAGAGATATTGTGCTATCTGTTGAGCGCTCTTCACAATACGCTCCATACGAACAGAGAGCGTTTTCATTCCTCGCATAATCAAACTCGCATCATGAGGTGATAAACACGCTCCCGTCATATCTTTTAACCCAACTAGCCGGATCTGCTTCGCTATTTCCTTTGTTGTTATGGCTGCGCCTGCAATAACATCACCATGACCACTCATATACTTGGTTAATGAATGGATCACAATATCAACGCCTAATGTGATTGGCTTTTGTAGATAAGGAGTACAATAGGTGTTATCAACAACGACAATAATATTATGCTCCTTAGCAATATTCGTTACCGCTTGTATATCCACCAAGCGCATATCAGGATTAGCTGGGGATTCAAAAAAAATCATTTTCGTCTTTTTGCTGATCGCTTGAGCTACATTTTTAGGGTCACTCATATCAATGTGGCGTACCTGAATACCGAATCGCTCGAGTCCATTATGAAAAAAGGAATAAGTACACCCATAAACCGTCATATCAACTAATAGCTCATCACCTGGGTTCATTAAAGACCAAAAAGTCGATGTAATGGCTCCCATTCCTGACGAAAATACAATCGCTGCTTCACCTTCTTCTAAATCAGCGAGCCTTTTTTCTAACAAATCTAGCGTAGGATTATTAATTCTTGTGTAAATATACCCTTCTTTCTCACCACTGAAACAGGCGGCTCCCTCTTCCGCACTGCTAAATGAATAAGTTGAGGTTTGATATATAGGCGGAACCAACGCCCCTTTGTTTTCACGCTGATCATAAAAACTGTGTATTATTCGAGTATCAAAAGCATTCCTCTGATTTAAGCTCATACCACTCTCCTAAAAAATTACTTCTCATTGGATTGAGGTATCCTAGAACCCATAATCTGCAACGTTCTTAATAGGATACTAACCCCCCGTAAAGTATTTGGATCTTTTAACAAGCTATAAACTGAACGAAAATTATGCGTTTTATCATCATATATCGCCTCCATCTTAGCCATGTTATATGCCGTTCCTAGCTCCCAAACTGGCGTTAACGTGTCTTCGAATGAATTGGATAATTTTTCAACCGTACCTAAATCAAGAATATCAACAAGGTCAGAAACTAAAGAAAGTAGATCAACGATATTATCTAAGCGTTTTAAATGCAGCAGTGGTGATATTTTCTCGGCGAAATGATCTACAGACTCTGAATTAAGTAGCTCAATAAGTTTGGAGTGCGTATTTTCATTTGACATGATAATTACCCTCTTACACTAAACCACGGATAGCAGCCCAATAAAGACCTCTATTGAAACTATTTCTGAGTAGTCCTCCCACCTTAGTTGCAGGTATTGGGATAACATCATGTTTATAGTCATACTGTAATGGCATACCTGCATTTAATCCCATTTGAGCAACGGCTTGTACACGCCCATCATAAATAGCCGCAGGATAACCATAAGTTAATTCACCAAAAATATTATCAGCAATAATCCCAGCTTGGTTATGACAGCTCCCTCCTGCTTTACTGATAGGCAAATCAACGGTATCACCGATTACATACACTCCATCTGTGCCGTAGACTTGCATGGTCTCATGATCTGTTGGGAGCCAGCCTTCACCATTATTGTGCTCACTTAAGCCTGTATTAATCACAGCTTCAACAGCTGTAATTGGCGGAGTGCTAATTAAAATATCAAAAGGCTGCTCATCACCTTCTTGTGAATAAGCGACTTTCTTGTCTGGATCTACTTTACTTAATGTAAAACCTCGTTGGGCTTTAATATTTTTTATATTAAAAATCTCAGGGATAGCTTCACAAACAGGTTGTTGAAGGAAAAGGCAATTACGTAATAATTGAGAGACTGTCGGGTAGGTGTATACAATTTCAATATTGTCTCTTACGCGACGTTTACGTAAAAATTCATCTAACATCAATGTCGTTTCCATTGGTGCGATACCACATTGATGAGGAACATTTGGCGTTTCAGGAAATGATACGGTGATAAAGATCCTACCTTTTTCAATTTTTGATAATTGATCTGCTAACTTTCTTGCTGGCTCATAAGAATAGAAGTGGTTACCTATTTCTTTTAACCCTTCTATTCTATCTGGCCTAGGAACACATCCTGTCGCGATAACTAAGTAATCATAATTTAAAGTCTTACCACTATTTGACTTTAGTTCTTTATTTTTAAAGTCAAAGGACTCAATTTTATCAATCACTAAATTAATTTCGGGCCGTAATAACGATCGTTCATGGCGACTTAACTCCTCTTTAAAGAATAAGTTAAATGCAACATACATAAAAGCTGGTTTATAATAATGAGTAGGGTTATCAGTCACTAATGTTATTTTTATTTTTTTAGAAAAAATATCCTTATTAAGTTTCCTTGCAAGGATATTCGCTAACATTGTACCACCTGTACCACCACCGACTATGACGATATGCTTCATACTTTAACCCACCTATTATTTAAGTTGTGTTAAATCGTTATCATATAGATATATAAATATAGTTTAATTTAATTAATTCGCCATACATTTAATTAATAATTAATATTCATCCACCAAATAAAACTAATTACATTCAGTGAATTATCATTAAATAAAAATAAGCAAGATTATAGTTATCTTTATTTTTAATTACCGAATGAAAATAATAACATTCATTTTAAGACTAACTTATTTATACAGTCTAATAATAAATATTTGTTTTTAGCCAAATAAACATTATCTGCAACTGACATATCGATAATGTTTATCGTAAGAGCAGAATAACTATAAATGGCTTTTTAAGTATGAAATTACTAATAGGTAGGTACTCAAATAATTTTTATACTAAGTCAAACTGAGTAATAATTGGGTTATGATCTGATGCATCTGTGTTTGTGACATAACAATCTTTCACTTTTAAGCCTCTATAAAAGAGATAATCTAAAGGCCGTCCAAACGCTTTAGTGCGCTGATCAGTATCATAGTTAACCTCTTTAAGCCCCACGCTTCTAACAAAGCGTTTTAAGGCGTTAACCCTTTGGCGGCTCCACGCATTAAAATCTCCAGCCAAAAGTACAGGGCCAACGTGTTTCGATATATGCTCACCTAATTTACTTAATTGCCTTGTATAAACATCAACACCAAAACTAAAGTTTATGGCATGCACATTTGCAACCATCAAATGCTCCCCATTAGGCAAGGGATAAACTGTTATCAGTGCCGATTTTGCTAAACGCAATAACGGCTCTTTTTCGCGTAGCGGGCAACAGTAGATAGGATGAGCAGTTGCTAATGTCATTACGCCAGCAGGATGCTGAGAAAAAGGCAACGCGGGCACTTGATCTGCTATCAATTTGTGGGAGGCTGCGAATGAAATAAGCTCAGGCGACATTTGAGCTTCTTGAAGTAGAATCAGTTTTTTATCTTTAACTAACTCATTAAGGACCTTTTTCCAGTTAGGTCGCTGTTGCTTATAAATATTCCATGTCACAACATCTAAGGTTTCTCCCGCCGCAAATAGGGGAAGCCCCACGGGTAATGATTCTCCTAACATATGTACAGGCATTGGCTGAATACGTTTAGCGGGTTGACCTGCAATATATCTGACAGAATAGGTTCTTTTCGCCACGTTTCTGATCCCTACAAAATTAGAAGTTAAAAGCATTTTAGCAATTTTATAAACCATATGGCTTGTAGTATATCAAACCTACCCTGTTATATCTTATGTAGTTAAGGCTAAACCCCACTGATAATTATCTGTTCATTAACCATTTCTGAATTATTCATAGCATTTTGCAAGCATCAAACACATGGTTTGCGCTAAGCAAGTTCATAATCTATTGAAGAAATGTAGTATGCAGGAAGAGGTTAAAGCACAGATAAAAAAAGCCCCGTGAGTTATCTCACGGGGCTTGA
>NZ_JAMPMC010000043.1:0-33444 GCF_028477945.1 Providencia sp. PROV261
CCCCTTTTTTACGTTTTTTTTTCGTTTGCTCAGATTACCATCAAATTTAGCTTAAATCACCAGTTTTTGTAGCCTATTGAACCCTTCGGCGGCTAATACAGGTTGTAATGCTAAAGCGGTATCATTCATTAAAAGGCAATATGCAAAGTCTTTTTCTTGACTATCAATCACTTCTTCTGCTTGATTATTAATCAGCCAAACCGCACGTCTCGCGATCGCCGCCCCTGAATCAACAAATCTTGTGCCATCTGGTAGCACTTGTTCGAGTTCTTCTATTAATAGAGGGAAATGCGTACAACCCAAGATCACCGTATCAGGAGGTTCAGGCATTCTTAACCATGGCTTCACTGCATTGGCAATTTCATCTAGCGGAATTTGTTCACCATGTAATTTTCTTTCCGCTAGTTGAACAAGGTCGGCAGAACCCAGCGAGAGCACTTTGCAATCTGTTGCAAACCGTTCAATTAGCTCTTTAGTATATTCGCGATTCACCGTTCCTTTGGTTGCAAGCAATCCAACAACACCATTTCGCGTTAATTTAGTCGCAGGTTTAATTGCTGGCACAACACCAACCACTGGGAAACGAAAATGGGCTCTAAGGTTCGGTAAGCTCACGGTACTGGCTGTATTACAGGCAATAATTGCTATCGTTAAAAGGTGTTTTTTCGCAATAGCATCAACGAGTTGATACACCCTATCGATAATAAATTCTTCACTCTTTTCACCATAGGGGAAGGCTTCATTATCGAATGCATATATATAATGTGCGTTAGGGAGTAATTTTTTGACTTCCCGATATACAGATAGCCCCCCCACCCCTGAATCAAACACAAGGATGGTCGGGCGAATAGATAGGTTGTGATTAGAAGTTGTAGCTTCCTGTAAGGAAATATTCTCTTCCAGCGGTGCGATAACCATACGCGGTCTCATAGTCTTTATCGAACATATTAGCTATTTTACCACGAATTGTGAGCTGTGAAGTGATTGGATATGCCGCCGTGAGATCCCAAAGGCTAACCCCCCCTTGTTTTAGACGTTTTGATGGTGATTGGGAAAAGTCATTATCATAACGCGAACCTATATAGTGATAAGTTAGCCCCATATCTACCTCAGCAATATTCCAATCTAATTGGTATTTCACTTGTTGCTTAGCTCGGCGCTCCAATACTTTGTTCGTCTTTTTATTTCTGGGATCGACATATTGGTATGTTAATTGATGATGTAAAAAGCCAGTGCTAAATTCACCAACCCACTCGATACCTTTAATTTCTGCTTTTCCAATATTTTCATATGTATTGATAAAATTGCCATATTTATATTCAATCAGGTTATCAATATCATTATGATAAGCATTAATTTGCCAGAATAGCGGTCCCGTTATTCCTTCAACACCAATTTCCCACTGCTTACTTTCTTCTGGTTTTAAGTTCGGATTACCTTTTGTTGTTCCCCAATTTGATGAAGAATATGCGTACAGTTGACTTAGATTAGGTGCTTTATATGCTGTTGCGTATGATCCAACCAGTTTATACCCATCATAAAATTCCCAACTCAGCCCTGATTGCCATGATGTATGCCAATTAAATTCTGAATGATGATCCGTGCGAACGGCGGCTTCAGCTATAACAGAATCAACAAACGAGTATTGCCCCGTCAAATAGAGCCCCGTGTTATTCATGGTTTCTTTTTTAGTTATTAAAGCATAGCCGTTAGGCTCTATGCTTTGGCGCTGATAATCTATACCCGCACTAATATTACCTTTATCTAAACGATAATTGTTACCCCACTGAATATTATACTGCTTTGATTCATCTAGATTAGAAGAGCTAGCATACTGCCCTTGCCTTGGATCAAAATTGTAATCTTTAACGTAACTATAGCTTCCGGATAGTGAGGTTGAGTATTGGTTTTGATGATATTTAACCCCAGTTTCATATGTACGGCTATAAAGTTTACGGGTATCTACCCGCACACCTGAGTATTCAGAGGCATCATAACGAGTTCTATTATCATATCCATATGCTCTCGCATAAGCTGATATTTCAGATGATAACTGATGCTCCACACCTAGCCATAATGATTTATTAAGAAAACCATCTTTATCGTAGTCACGTGGACTAACGTCCTTAGGTGCTAGATCAAATCCTTTTGTATAGGTATAAGCTGCGGCAGCGGTTACTGTTGTATTTTCACCGATTTTCTGTTGAGTTGAGCCGTTATAATTCTGATAACCATAAGAACCAATACCCGCATTTAATGTGGTTCCTACATTATCTCGGCGAGTAATAATATTAACAACACCACCAATTGCATCCGAGCCATAAACAGCCGATCTTGCTCCACGAATATATTCGATTCGCTGAACTAAAGAGATAGGAATTTGGCTCATATCTGATGAGCCAGAAATACCCGCTTGGTTTAAACGAACACCATCAATTAATACCAATACATGGCGAGACTCTGAGCCTCTAATAAAGAGGGAGCTCTGCTGTCCTATACCACCATACTGCGCAATATCCACACCCGGTAGCCGCCTTAATACATCAATCACAGTATTAGACTGCCAATGATCAATGTCTTCACGCGTAACGACCGTCACAGGGGCCAGTATTGATGAAATGGGCTGCTCAAAGCGATTCGCTGACACCACCATTTCATCTGATTTATTGTTTGCGCTTGCTAAAGAAGAAATACCACACAACACTGCCATAGCAGCAACCGATAGCGGTAGTAACTTACTCTTATTCATTATAATAAATCCGGAATATCAATGAGATTAAAATTCCGCGAGGCCGAATATCAGATCCGCGCTAATATCCAACAAAGCGATTAAACTATGGCAGGTCTTCGGACTGAGAAGTCATACCCATCTGGGTAAAAGTTAACTATAGAGGCAACTTCCCATTAATTAATAACAGTGTTGTATCTCTTTTTTCCTTCATCACCGCTGCGCGTCAGTCTCGGACTTACACCGAGTTCCCTATTTACTCTTTACGACCATAGTCGCATTATCCTAAATGGATTGAAGGTATGTGTCTATGCGATGTGGAATCAAAAACTGGACATCTGCCCCACTTGCCCTACAATTTCGCCCCTGATGTTATTTTTTTACTGTTTTCTATGAATAGGGCCACACTAATGAATACTGAACACTATGAACTGCAACTTGCAGAAAAAGTAGAACGTCTGAAAACGATGATGGCCCCCTATACGGCAATGGAACCTGAGGTATTTACCTCACCAAAATCTCATTATCGTATGCGCGCAGAATTTCGAGTATGGCATGATGGTGATGACTTATTTCACATCATGTTTGATAAAGAGACTAAAGAGCGTGTGCGTATCGATCAATTTCCTGTAGCAAGCCAACTGATCAACAATATCATGGCTGAAATTTTGCCACTGATAAAAGAAAATGCGCTTTTACGCCATAAACTTTTCCAAATTGATTATCTCTCGACGCTGAGTAATAAATTAATTGTCTCTTTGCTTTACCATAAAAAACTCACTGAAGAGTGGATTGAAGCAGCCAAACAATTAAAAACAACGTTAATCAATAAAGGTTTTGATTTACAGCTTATCGGCCGCGCTTCAAAAACCAAAATCATGTTAGACAACGATTATGTTGATGAAATTTTGCCGGTGAATGGCAAAAATATGATTTATCGCCAAGTAGAAAATAGCTTTACTCAGCCAAACGCTCAAGTAAACATTAAAATGTTGGAATGGGCGATTGATGCCACTCAAGGAGCCACTGGCGATCTACTGGAGCTTTATTGTGGAAATGGCAACTTTTCACTGGCTTTAGCACAAAACTTTGAACGAGTCTTAGCCACTGAAATAGCCAAGCCATCGGTAGCAGCCGCGCAATATAATATTGCGGCAAACCAAATCGATAATGTACAAATTATTCGCATGTCAGCAGAAGACTTTACACAAGCCATGCGAGGAGTGCGTGAATTTAAAAGACTCGATGGCATTAACCTAGCAGATTACCAATGCAACACCATATTTGTTGACCCACCAAGAAGCGGGTTAGATGATAAAACCGTTCAGCTTGTGCAAGAATATGACAATATTCTCTATATTTCCTGTAATCCGGAAACCCTATGCGATAATTTGTCTGTCCTGAATGCGACCCATCAAATCAAAAAACTCGCTCTATTTGACCAATTCCCATATACCCATCATATGGAAAGTGGTGTGCTGCTGACACGCCGCTAAATCTTACTTGCCACCTGTTGTTTTTATTCATTAAGTCAGGTGGCAGCCTTGCTATTTTTAATATACACCGTAGCTAACTGGCGATTATTTTATTGCGAGTGGAAGATGAAAATTTGGTTAAGAAATTATTCGTGTTTTGCTCCGATAAAATACACAAACGCCGCAATGTTGGCATAGCGGCGTTATTGGTTAGAGCGGTTTGGAAACGCGATTAAACTTCAGCTTCGTTTTCTTCTGCAAGCTCTTTTTGTTCTTGTTTACGTGCCTTCCAACTTGTGTACATCCACAACGCGAGAGCGACAATAATGATTGAAGGAATAAAACTCGAACCTACGTCTGGATGTTGTACTCGTAAGATAGCTGCATAAGCAAATAGCCCTAAGAAAAAGTTACCTACAACAAACTTAGGTAGACCGATAGGCATCGCATGATGCAAATAACGTTGATGTAAACAATAAATTGCGACGATTAAACTAATAACAGGGAAAATAGAAAACTCTACTAAGGAGTTAAACAGAGCAGAGAAAGTTCCGTGAGTTGATAAGCCAATCACTAATGCTAATAGTAACGTGCTTTTCTCATTGCGATTGTGTTCCGTCATTGATTCTCCTTATATTATTTAGTGAGATCGGGGTCAGTTTGATTTTGTTTTTCTTGTTCACGGCGATACCAGTAATACGCACCTTTTGCGATCATGCGTAACTGAAGTACAAGCCGTTCTTCCAGATGCCGCCTTTTTTCTTCATCGATATCAAGCGCTTCTGCACCCGCGCTAAACACGATGGTCACCATAGACTCTGCTTGTAGCTCTGTAAAATAGCGTGGCATATGGCTTTCTTGTTCAAGGTAATCTGCTAATTCAGCAATAAAATGTTGGATTTCCCGTGCAACTGCAGCACGAAACTCAGCAGAAGTACCAGAGCGCTCTCGCAATAATAACCTAAAGGCATTGGGGTTATTACCGATAAATTCCATAAAAGTTGAGATTGACGTTCGGATCACACTACCGCCCTTCGCGATACGCTGCCTTGCTTGTCGCATAAGCTGGCGTAACATCAAACCACTTTCATCAACCATAGTCAGCCCTAACTCATCAACGTCTTTGAAATGACGATAAAATGAAGTGGGTGCAATACCTGCCTCACGCGCAACTTCGCGTAAGCTAAGGCTTGTAAAACTACGTTCTGCACTTAATTGGCTAAATGCGGCTTCAATGAGCGAACGACGAGTTTTTTCTTTCTGTTTTGCTCTAACGCCAATATGATTGCTCACGGTGATCCTGATTTCTATGTCATTAAACAGCCATTAATATACCAAAATATGAAAACTTGGGTGTGACCACCTCTCTAGCATACCTCAAATTTATTAGGCTGTTTGAGGGAAAAAGCGATTAAGTGTACAGATTACCGCTTTTCAGAATTTCACTAAATCATTTTTCAATAGGTGAAGGCTTTTTATTCGTAGAACCGTGCTTAATTTCCCGTCATTTGGTTAGAGAACTCGCTAAGCAATAAAAAAGCTTTTTTGTGAATACGCTTCAAAATAAAAACATTAAATAAAGCCATTAATTAAAAGTACATGAGTAAAGCGGGTAAATAATCGGCGGATATGCTAACATCATGTTGTCATTTTGTTTTAGAGCAGGTCTTACCTCATGCAA
The DNA here is from genome assembly GCF_028477945.1 of Providencia sp. PROV261. Classification (NCBI taxonomy): domain Bacteria; kingdom Pseudomonadati; phylum Pseudomonadota; class Gammaproteobacteria; order Enterobacterales; family Morganellaceae; genus Providencia; species Providencia sp. PROV261. The sequence continues at coordinate 5,885 of NZ_JAMPMC010000043.1, forward strand.
CACATCCATTTTGATGCAATTGTCATTGGTTCCGGGCCGGGTGGAGAAGGCGCCGCCATGGGACTGGTGAAGCAAGGAAAAAACGTCGCTGTCATAGAACGTTATGATAGTGTCGGCGGTGGCTGTACCCACTGGGGAACCATTCCCTCCAAAGCCCTCCGCCATGCAGTTAGCCGAATTATCGAATTTAACCAAAATCCACTCTACAGCGATAATTCTCGCTCCTTACGCTCCTCTTTCTCTGAAATCCTCAAGCATGCTGAAAGCGTGATCAGTCAACAAACGCGTATGCGCCAAGGTTTTTATGAGCGTAATGGCTGCCAAATGTTCTCTGGTGAAGCCACTTTTATTGATGAACGCCATGTGAGTGTTCGCTATTCCGACGGTAGTTGCGATGTTCTCAGTGCAGATAATATCGTAATTGCGACAGGGTCGCGTCCTTATTGCCCATCCGATGTCGATTTTAACCACTCTCGTATTTACAACAGTGATACCATCCTAAATCTAACCCATGAACCACGCCACGTGATTATTTATGGTGCAGGGGTGATTGGTTGTGAATATGCGTCTATCTTTCGCGGGTTAGGTGTCAAAGTTGATTTAATCAACACACGCGATCACTTACTTGCCTTTTTAGATCAAGAAATGTCAGATGCACTTTCTTATCACTTCTGGAATAGCGGTATCGTTATTCGTCATAATGAAGAGTATGAAAAAATTGAAGGTGTTCCTGATGGCGTGATTGTCCATCTTAAATCAGGTAAAAAAGTCAAAGCAGACTGTTTACTGTATGCGAATGGTCGCACGGGGAATACGGATAAGTTAGGTTTAGCGAATGTGGGTATTGAAGCAGATAACCGTGGCTTGATTAAAGTCGATAGCGCTTACCGCACTTCTAATGAACATATTTATGCTGTTGGTGATGTTATTGGCTATCCAAGCCTTGCATCTGCTGCCTATGACCAAGGTCGTATTGCCGCTCGAGCTATAGCAGAAGACTTAGGTAATGCACACTTAGTTGAAGATATTCCTACCGGCATCTATACCATCCCTGAAATTAGTTCTGTTGGTAAAACAGAGCAAGAATTGACAGCGATGAAGATCCCCTATGAAGTCGGACGTGCTCAATTTAAACATTTAGCACGCGCCCAAATTGCAGGTATGAACGTGGGCAGTCTGAAGATCTTATTCCACCGTGAAACATTGCAAATTTTAGGCATCCACTGTTTCGGGGAAAGAGCCGCTGAAATTATTCATATCGGTCAGGCTATTATGGAACAGAAAGGGGAAGGAAATACCATCGAGTATTTTGTGAATACGACCTTCAACTATCCTACGATGGCAGAAGCATTCCGCGTTGCCGCATTAAATGGCTTAAACCGCCTGTTTTAAGCTATTAAGTGATTGCCGAACCTAATACGGCAATCACTTCTCTAGCCACACCCTACTTATTAGCGCGCTTTATTACTGTAATAGCTACTCATCAAATTATAAATAGCCTCAGCAAGCTGTTCATAGCGACCACGTAACGGTGAGCCTGGGCGATAAACTAATACTACTGTACGTTTCGGCTCTGGATGAATACAGTTCAGATAGCAAATACCATCACGGCAGGATTCATGAGGCACGGCCAAATCAGGCAATAATGTAATTCCACTTCCTGCTGCCACCATATTTCTCAGCGTTTCTAGGCTTGTTGCTCGGAAATGTGTATCTTCTTTAGCCCCCGCTTGAAAACAAAAGCCCATCGCTTGGTCACGTAAGCAGTGGCCATCTTCCAACATTAATAATTTCTCGCCAGATAGCTCATTCATCTCGATAGTGTCACGCCCCTGCCATGAGTGACCTTCATAGATGGCGAGCTTCATTGGCTCTTCAAACAAGGGTACAACAATAAAAGGATCTGTTTCTTTCACTTGCGCCAAAATAGCACAATCTAATTTACCGCTATCCAACTGAGCCAACAGTTGCTGTGTCTGTTCTTCATGTAGGTAAATTTCAAGTTTAGGGAAGAGCTTGTGCAATTCAGGAATGATAAGGGGCAAAAGATAAGGCGCGATCGTTGGGATCAACCCTATATGTAAAGGGCCAGACATGCTTTCCCCCTGTAGAGCCGCCATTTCCTGTAAGACTTTAATTTCGCGTAAAATCGTCCTTGCTTGTTCAACAAGTAGCAATCCTTGTTGAGTAAATAAAACCTTGCGGCTAGTCCTTTCTAGTAACATAACCCCAAGTTCTTCTTCTAGCTTACGTATTTGGCCACTCAATGTTGGTTGACTCACATGACAAGAGTCTGCTGCACGACGAAAATGCTTATGCTCAGCTAATGCCACTAAATATTCCAGATCGCGAATGTTCATTTTGTCGCCCTTCTTAATATAAACTGCCAATCAGTATACCAGATACCTAATGCTTTTAACTATCAATTAGAATTGACATGTTCAATAATTCTTCATCATTTGCAACGTGACATTTTGTCTCGCCCATTCAATTTATATCAAAATGTAAATTTAAGTAACTAATTATGAATTAAAAAAACAGGGATAAAATAATATAATCAATTGAAATAATTATTATTTTTTATATTTTGCATGAAATAAAATTTCACCCTAAATGCAAAAAATAGAAACAATTATTCATCATATAGCAACATATTATTTACATTATTGTTTTTGATTTAGTTACTCAGGCTACGCTCAAAAAAACACCACAATTGATAAAATATCAAACTAAATTATTAAAAATAAATGAAATTTAACTCCACAAAAACATCATCAAAGTAATTATTTTCAATATTTTACGCCAATATTTTGCAACATATTATTAACTTAAAAGGACTTTAAATTTATCAAATAGAGCTATATTTATGTAAACAAGAAGGAGAAAAATAGAGACACAAAAGGAATAGGAAGGTTGACGTTAATGGAATAGTGATTTTCTTGAATGCTGAACACCTGATGTGGGTATAGCTAAAGGAGAAACGCTATGAAAAGCATACAACGTACCTTGAGCCATCAACTAAACCCACTCACATTCATTTATCGAGTGAGTAGATTTCAAACGCCTTGCTCACGACAGAATTACTCGATAAACAACGCATTCATCGTTTTGGGCAACGATTATCTGCCCTACTGATATCTCTCTTAGTCACAAATAGAAAAGCAAACCAAGTTCGATGATTGATGCTATCACTTTCATGATGAGATACACCGCTATGCTAAGAACATGACATCATGCAAAACAAGATAGTGTAAGTATGCAGGCCAACACCGACACATAAACCGTTTAATACAAAAAAGTAGGCCAATTTCATTTTAGTCAGTCAATTTTTATCGAATAGGTATAACGCTATCGTTATATAAAAAAGCTTCATCTAACAATTAAAAATAAAACAATTAATCGCAATATGCGTATTTCAATCTGTCACCGTTTGATTACGGTGACAACAGAATAAATCGTAGATAGCGTAATTTAATAATTCACTTACTCGATGAAATATTTAGATACATTATGTTTATTTTTATCATTGTTTTATTAATTTCCATTAAAAAATAAATAAAAAATCATTGCAATTTACTTTATATTTTTAATTAAAAAGACAACCAAAACCGCCTCTACACCAACAGATAAAACCATCAAAAAGGAGACAAAAAGAAGCATATAAAGCCAAATACCTACAATGAGTCATTACACACAGAATTAAACTCTAATTAACTGAATTGGGAGGGAATGCATACAATCAATATTATTAATCAATTTCAAATATATTTACTCACATTTGCTTTTTAAAATTAACACCCAAAGCAAACTTTAATCTATATAATTCGCTTCATCCAAACTTGTGGAAACAATATAAGCGAATTAAGTTACTTAAATATATATCGAGGACTAATACCATGATTAAGAATACAATCAAAACAGCGTTATCTTTTGCTCTGATCGCAACTGCTTTATTTACAACTAACGTTCAAGCAAAAACTAATAGCACAACAATTACATTTAAAGCAATGATTGTATATCCTCCTTGCAACTATTCTTTTAATAACAACAATGCTCAATTAAATTGTTATAATAGTGAAGAGAATAAAGTAAAAACATCAAGTTTTAATTATACAAAGCAATCACCATCTAGCGAATGGAAGAAAACTGAAGACAACCGCAGCATTTATCAATTTAATTGGACTAATAAAGAAAAAGGCTTAGCTATGGTTTCAGTTAAATACCTCTAATATAGTAAAAGGCAATCAAAAACAGTTAGTTATAAACCATAATTCAGCAATAGGTTTTAAGTATGAAAGCGTTACACTTAAATCTGAAAAGAGTCTTATTTGCTCATTAATGGTATTATTACTCGCCCTGCATTCAGCGTTGCTGATACAGGTTCAATAAAATAAGCATACATTAGAGTGACTGTTCTGACAGGCTCTATCCTGTACGAATGACTCTTGAAATAGATAGTTAATATTTAATTGCTTAAATGACAAAGCAAATATGACCCAAGAAAGATGAGATCTTAAGGAACAATGAGATTCTAAAAATTGGGAAATAATTAACGATGGTCTAGGAGCTTATATTTATAACTGGATTGGCGAAAGGATACTGTTAGGCCTTTTAACAATTAACTATATTTAAGTATTAAACTTTTAATCGCATGTACGGGGTAGTTACCTACCCCGCCATTTTATCCCACTTTAAACACTATCTTGCAAATTCAATGAGTTAAACCCCTAAACGTGCTTTAGCCTCCGTAATTGCCTTAGCGACTTGTTCCTTTGAAACTCCGCCTTTTGCTAAACGCTTATCTAGACAAGATTGCAATGAGAGGATCTGATACACATCGAGTTGGATAGTATCACTGAATTTTTGCAAATCACTTAATGCCATCTCTTCCAATGCTTTCCCTTGGCTAATCGCAGCAACCACCGCCTCGCCGACAATATGGTGAGCTTCACGGAAAGGAACGCCTTTAGCAACAAGGTAATCCGCCAGCTCAGTAGCATTGGCATAGCCTTGTTTTGCGGCTTCTTCACAACGATTTCGACGAATTTGAATACCATCAAGCACCAGAGCCGCCATATGGAGACAGTCTAACCAAGTATCAAGAGCGTCGAACAACCCTTCTTTGTCCTCTTGCATATCTTTATTGTAGGCTAGCGGTAATCCTTTTAAGGTCATCATCATTCCTGTTAATGCCCCTTGTACACGACCACACTTACCACGGATCAACTCAAGTGCATCAGGATTTTTCTTTTGTGGCATTAATGAAGAGCCTGAAGTGACTTTATCTGAAAGTTCAACAAACCCCGCTTCACCACTGTTAAAGAAAATAAGATCCTCTGCAAAACGGGATAAATGCACCATACCAATACTTGCATCGGATAATAATTCGAGAACATGATCCCTATCTGAAACTGTATCAAGGCTATTACGCGTTGCCGATGAGAAACCTAGCCATGATGCCAGTTGCTCACGGTCGATATCATAAGCAGTTCCCGCTAAAGCCCCACAACCTAGCGGACTAACATCTAAACGTTTTAATGTATCTTTTAGACGACTTTCATCACGCGCTAACATTTCACTATACGCTAAACACCAATGAGCAAAAGTCACTGGTTGTGCACGTTGCAAGTGGGTATAACCGGGCATGACCGCATCTTGGTTATTTTCCGCGGTGATCACTAACGCTTTTTGCAGTTCCACCACAGCTTCTAACAATAGCGCGACTTGATCTTTACACCATAATTTTAAATCGGTGGCAACTTGGTCGTTACGACTACGTCCAGTGTGCAGTTTTTTACCTAAATCACCTACTTTATCAATCAGTTTACCTTCAACCCAGCTATGAATATCCTCGGCATCGCTCTGTAAAATGCGCTCAGGATCATCTTGCACCTCTTTTAATAAGGCATTTAGCGCTTGCTCAAGAGATTGCTGCTCTGCCTCTGATAGCACCCCAACAGTGACCAACGCTTTTGACCATGCAACCGAACCAATAATGTCTTGCTGCGCTAAGCGATAATCGAAACGCAATGAATCATTAAATTGTTTAAACCGCTGATCGGCTTCTTGACTAAAACGTCCACCCCAAAGTGCCATAACTGATCCCTATCTGATTGATAAAATAAATGTGATACCCGACAGCAAATAGCTGTCGGGAAGTGTACATCAATAAAACTATTTCGCTTTGTTCTGCCCTTTTAGCGCACGAATACGCGACGAAAGAGAATACAAACGGATAAAGCCACCAGCATGGCTGTGATCATAAACTTCATCTTCACCAAATGTTGCGAACTCTTCAGAATATAAGCTGTTATCTGCTTTTTTCTGGATAGCAGTTACTTGGCCTTTATACAATTTCAGAACCACTTCACCAGTAACGTCTTGCGCTAAAGATTCTGCTGCTGCTTGCAGTGAATGACGCAAAGGCGCAAACCAACGACCATCATAAACCACGTAGGACATTTCTAAGCCTAGTTGCTCACGCCATTTAAAGCTGTCGCGATCGAGAACGAGTTGCTCAATGCCACGTAAAGCAGCCATCATGATGGTGCCTCCTGGGGTTTCGTAACAGCCACGAGACTTCATACCAACTAAACGGTTTTCAACAATATCAATACGGCCGACGCCATGTTTAGCACCGAGGACGTTTAAAGCTTCAAGACATCCCAGCGGAGATAATGTTTGGCCGTTAACAGAAACCACTTCCCCTTGTTTCACACCGACAGTCACTAGCTCTGCTTCATCTGGTGCATCTTTCGGATCGACCGTCCAGACCCAGCAATCTTGGTTTGCCGCATTCCATGTGCTTTCTAATACGCCGCCTTCGGTAGAAATATGCCATGCGTTTTCATCACGACTATAAATTTTTTCTAAACTGGCTGTCGTTGGAATATGACGCTCTTTCAGGTAATCCAATAGGGCTTCACGCGAACGCAAATCCCACTCACGCCATGGCGCAACAACTTTTAGCTGTGGCGCAAGTGCGCTATAAGTGCTTTCAAAACGCACTTGGTCATTTCCTTTACCTGTTGCGCCATGCGCTACCGCGTCGGCACCAACTTTCAGAGCCAGTTCAACCTGTGCCTTAGCAATAATAGGACGTGCCATTGAAGTCCCTAACAGGTAGCTTCCCTCATAGAGCGCGCCAGTTTTCAATACTGGGTAGATATACTCTTTGACAAACTCTTCACGTAGATCGACCACATGGCATTCCGATGCACCTGATTGCAATGCTTTTTGCTCAACGCCAACGAGATCTTCTCTGTCTTGTCCTACATCGGCAACGAAAGCAACCACTTCGCAATCATCATAGTTTTCTTTTAACCATGGAATAATTGCCGATGTATCTAGACCACCTGAATATGCTAATACAATTTTTTTAATGCCCTTTTTCATAACTTACCTATCCCGATTCCGCTCAATTAAAAAGTTTTCATTCATTCTTGGTGGTCGCGCCAACCAAACGCATCCGCTTTAGGATGCTAAAATCCGTGTGCCAATAGCAGTACCGTTAAATAGAGCTGGTAGTTGCTCTGCATGACGCCAACTGGCGATATCGACAGGACGTTGCAATGTTTTGGCTGCCTCTAATGCGGCATTAACTTTTACGATCATGCCGTCCGTGATAATGCCTTGCTCAATTAACTTCTGTGCTTTTTCCGTTGTCATTTCATTAATTTTTTGACCCTTACCATCAAGGATGCCACTGACATCTGATAGCAATACGAGATCCGCATTTAACGCTTGTGCGATGGCTGTTGCGGCTTGGTCGGCATTAACATTCATCAATAACCCTTCTTCGGTCACGCCGATGGAACTAATGATTGGTAAATAGCCTGCACCGAGTAAAAGCTGTAATAATTTAGCGTCACCCGGCTTTGCATCGCCGACATGCCCAAGTTCGTCATTTAATTGAGTGACGACAGCACTTTGCCCATCCCCCAAAGATAACCCAACTGCTTGTAACTGATATTTCGTTGCCCACGCCAACAATGTTTTATTGGCGGTGCCAGCCAACGCGCCTGTGATAATGTCTATCTGATCAGCAGGCGTCACACGCAATCCTTGCTTTTTAACCACCGGTAGTTGCAGCTTTTGCATTAGCTCATCCACCAAGCAACCACCACCATGCACGATCACTAAAGGTCGTTGATGAGATTGACGATAGGTTTGTAATGCATTAAACAATCTTTCAAGCGCTTCTTCGCTATCGAGTAATACACCGCCCAATTTAATCACTAATGGTTGCATGGGGTTTATCCTTAAATAAGTTCGTTGGCACTAAAATAGTGATTGCGTTTCATTGAAACCGAAACGAATATTCATGCACTGCACAGCTTGCGCGGCAGCCCCTTTTAATAGGTTATCTTCTGTTCCGACTAAGATCAGGTGCTCACCTTTTAACACAAAGCCGATATCACAAAACGGTGTGCCTACCACTGATTTCAGGGCAGGAACACCTTTTTCATACAAACGGACTAATGGCTTATTTTGATAAGCATCTTTGAATACTTGACGAATTTGTTCGTCTGTCACTCCGCGATTCACTTTGCAGGTAATGGTGGCCAAAATACCGCGTGAAAAATTCCCCAAGTGCGGAGTAAAAATAACTTCACGACCTAAATGGATTGCAATTTCGGGTTGATGGCGATGCGTGAAGATGCCATAGGGTTGTAAACTCACTTCACAAAAACTGTTGGTCATTGACGCCTTACGACCTGCCCCAGAAACACCACTCGTCGCATTAATCACTGGCCACATATGGTCATCGAGTAACTTGGCGTCGATCAGTGGTTTTAGTGCTAATTGAGAAACCGTTGGATAACACCCCGGCACGGCAATTAACTGTGCTTGACGAATTTTATCGGCTTGCCACTCAGCTAAACCGTAAACTGCTTGATTTAACCACTGACTGTTTGTATGTTCGAAACCATAATATTTCGGATAGAAAGTGGCATCTTGAACACGATAAGCCCCAGACAGATCAAATACGACACACCCTGCTTCTAGGAACTGAGGCGCAATGTCATGGCTAACTTCGTGAGCGGTTGCAAGAAAGACAACATCAATACCTTGTGCCGCGGCTGCAACATCGGTTAATGGCAACACGGGCATATCGATAATGCCTTTATACTGGGGATGCAACTCAGAGAAGCACTTACCTGCATCAGCACTTTGCGCTGAAACCATCAATCCCTGAAGGTTTATTTCAGGATGACGCTGCAGATAGGCTGCCAATTCCGCTCCAGTATAACCACTGGCCCCGATAATGAGTGTGTTCAACATAGATTTCTACCTTGTGCTCGTGACCCAAACAGTTTAATGTGTATTTTTATTCAAATAAAGTGCATGAATATTGATACTATTATGGATAAAGGCTGTCAACAGTGAATATTAAATTACCTGCATTTATTGAGATTTATCGCCAATTAATTGCCACTCCTTCTATCAGTGCTACTGATGCGCAACTCGATCAGAGTAATAAAGCCTTAGTAGAATTACTGGGTGGATGGCTGGAAACCCTCGGATTTACGGTCAATATTCAACCTGTACCGGATACCCGTGATAAATACAACCTACTTGCCTCAATAGGGGAAGGAAATGGCGGCCTAATGCTGTGTGGGCATACCGATACAGTTCCTTTTGATGAAGGGCGTTGGAGTAAAAACCCTTTTGCGCTATCAGAGCATGACGGCAAGTTATACGGTCTCGGCACTGCCGACATGAAAGGTTTTTTCGCTTTCATTGTCGATGCCTTACGTGACATTGATACCCGTAAATTAACTCGCCCATTGCATATACTTGCAACCGCAGATGAAGAAACCTCAATGGCAGGCGCGCGTTACTTTGCAGCCAGTACACAACTTCGTCCTAATTTTGCCATTATTGGGGAGCCGACCTCATTACAACCGATACGTGCGCACAAAGGGCATATTTCGAATGCCATCCGTATTACGGGGCAATCAGGTCATTCAAGCGACCCAGAAAGAGGCGTGAATGCTATCGAATTAATGCATGAGTCTATTTCACATCTGATGACGCTACGTAATACATTGAAAGAGCGTTATAACAATCCTGCTTTTGTGATCCCTTACCCGACGATGAATTTTGGTCATATTCATGGGGGTGATGCGGCTAACCGTATTTGTGGATGCTGTGAATTACATATGGATATTCGTCCATTGCCGGGGCTGACCTTGCAAGATTTGGATGAGCTATTAAATGAGACGTTGGAGCCTGTAAAAGCAAGATGGCCAGGACGCTTAGCAATTGAGTCTCTCCATCCCCCTATTCCTGGGTATGAGTGCCCAACGGATCATAAAATGGTGGCTGTGATTGAACAGTTACTGGGTCAGAAAGCTGAGACGGTCAACTATTGCACTGAAGCGCCGTTTATTCAGGCGCTATGTCCGACACTTGTGCTCGGCCCTGGCTCGATTGAGCAAGCACATCAACCTGATGAGTTTATCGATATGAAATTTATTGAACCGACTCGCCAACTGCTCAGCCAACTGATCGAACATTTCTGCCTGACTGAATAAAAATGTGTTGCGCGCAATAACTTCGGGTTATTGCGCCATTTGTTAACATGAATTTTTTTCCAGTTACGACTGAAAAACCCTCACAACACTATTTCATTTAAGTGTTGACTCTGCATGAATATCCGGTAATCTTTGTTTAGACGTCTAAACGTATAGACACTTAAATGGATATAATAAACTATCGATACCATAATGGTTTCGCTATATACAAAGTCATGAGGTCAGGGTATGAGTTTCTTTCACGCAAATCAGCGCGAAGCGCTAAATCAAAATTTAGCTGAATTAGATGGACAAATTAATGTCTCTTTTGAATTTTTTCCGCCGCGCACTGAAGAGATGGAACAGACCCTTTGGAAATCTATTGATAGGTTGAAAAACCTCAAACCAAAATTTGTCTCTGTTACTTATGGCGCAAACTCAGGTGAGCGTGATAGAACCCATAGCATTATTAAAGATATCAAAGAAAAAACAGGGTTAATCGCTGCGCCTCATTTAACCTGTATCGATGCAACACGCGATGAACTCAGAGAAATTGCACGTGATTATTGGAACAGCGGTATCCGCCAAATTGTTGCATTACGCGGTGATCTCCCCGATAACAGCCGTAAGCCAGATATGTATGCAGCCGATCTCGTTGAGCTGCTCAAAGCAGAGGCAGATTTTGATATCTCCGTAGCGGCTTATCCCGAAGTGCACCCTGAGGCCAAAAGTGCACAGGCTGACTTAATTAGTTTGAAAAAGAAAATTGATGCAGGAGCCAACCGTGCGATTACGCAATTTTTCTTTGATGTAGAAAGTTATTTGCGTTTTCGTGACCGCTGCGTCGCAACAGGTATTGATGTTGAAATTGTCCCTGGCATTTTACCTGTTTCAAATTTCCGCCAACTTGAGCGGTTTGCCAAACTAACCAATGTACGAATTCCATCATGGATGAGTAGAATGTACGAAGGCCTTGATAATGACCCTGAAAGCCGTAATTTGGTGGGTGCTTCAATCGCCATGGATATGGTGAAAATTTTAAGCCGTGAAGGGGTGAAAGATTTTCACTTCTACACCTTAAACCGCTCTGAACTCACATATGCGATTTGCCACACGCTTGGTGTAAGGCCATAACCTCCTCTATCTCCAAATAGTATGAAGGCCGCACTTTGCGACCTTCATACATCTTGTTTTATTACCAACTCCCTGACGCACCACCACCGCCACTGGATCCACCACCACCTCCGCTGGAGCTATCACTTGATGAACTCGATGAACTCGATGAACTCGAAAAGTCTGATGAGCTAAAAGAAGAAGAAGAGGGTAAATAATAGTAACGGCAAATATCATGCCATTCCCGTCGTTGTTGTCGGTAAGTAGGCGAAATGGTATGGATCACAAGAAACAGTATTGGAGTAGCAAACATGCTCCCTACCACAAAAAATAGCGCCACAAACAGGAATAAAATAGGGATAAAATCTCCTTCTAGCCATATCGCCAATAACATGAGTGCTAAATAATAGAGTATCGTCATCAACAAGGTACTAAATAACGAAGGAAAGTAGTATTTATATTGATAATACTTTTTCAGCTTGGCTAACTGTTTCTGTTTCTTTGCCCGTTTGGATTTACTCGCATGCTCTATGCTATAAATTTCTTTTTCAATATATAGCCGACGCTTTTTAGTACCATAAAATAACATCGTAAAATAAGCTGCGATAAATGATATAAAATAGAAAAGCTTATAATGTTCTACACTCTTTGGTAGCACAATTCCATTATGCACTTCCCCCATTTGATAGTCTGGTGCCTCATTCATCACATTAATCGCACGAAATACGCCATTTTGGATCCCAGCGTAATACTGGTTGTCTTTAAAATCAGGTATCATACTTTGACGAATGATACGCCCAGCAATCGCATCGGTCATGACCCCTTCATAACCATACCCAACTTCAAAGCGCATATTGCGATCGTCTATCGATACAACCAGCAATACACCATTATTTTTGCCTTTTTGGCCTAATCCCCAACGATTAAACGCGCGTAATGAAAATTGTTCTATTGTTTCATTACCTGTAGTTGGAACAATATAAACAACAAATTGTGTGCCATCACCACGCTGCTTTTCAAAATTTAATAACTGGCTATTTAAAGTGTGGTATTGCGACTCACTTAATAGGCCTGCACGGTCGAGCACCCTATCACTACCCAATGCAGGGAGTTGGATTCGCTGCGTAGCCCAGCTTCCACTGCTAAATACACAGAACAATAATAGCCAGATCACATGCCGATATTTCAATTAAAATCCACCGTAGGTACTGTTTTTATCGCCTGTTCGTTATCTGCTTTAAAATTCGCTTTTGCAGAATACCCAAAATAACTTGCAATCAAGTTGCTAGGAAACTTTCTGATTTGTGTATTATATTGACGAACGGCTTCAATATAACGACCCCTTGCAACGGTAATGCGATTTTCAGCGCCTTCCAGTTGCGTCATTAAATCTTGATATAATGGGCTGGCTTTAAGATCAGGATAACTTTCCGATATGGCTAATAAACGGGATAATGATTGCCCTAATTGTGCTTGTGCTTTTTGATACTCCGCTAAAATAGCCGGATCTGATAATGCACTTGCATCCACTTTAATTTGCCCCACTTCCGTCCTTAATTTCACAACTTCCATGAGAACTTTATTTTCATAACCAGAGTAACCTTTTACCGTATTGACTAAATTCGGAATAAGATCAGCACGACGTTGATATTGGTTAATCACTTCGGATGCGGCAGCGTCAACAACCTCATCATTTTGCTGAATACTATTGTAGTTGGTAACGACAATGACCGAAATAATAATGATAAGAGCTAAAATGGAGATAATCAGTTTACGCATTGTGATGACACTCTATCCTTCGTATATCCATTGTTGAGCACAACAGAAATAAATTGAATCTGACCTACATTCATCATTCCATTAATTCATCGATAGAAAGTGAATAGTTTGATATATGAGCGAGCTAGCTCTATTTAGTACAGAACTAATCCCTATTTTAGCAACTTAACATAAATATTGATAAAATTCTTGCCGTCGATTTAAATAAGATAAGCGATATCACGCGGTAAAACGAAATACAGAAAAATGTGTCGGACGCTGTCGATTATTCGTCAATAGATAAATAAAAAAGAAGGCCCCATTTCAACTTGGCAGCCTTCTTACTGTTGTCGTGCGTGATGTGATATTGCACATTTTATCGGCCAAACCAGCGAATTGATCTGGCCAAAATATTATCTTCTAGCCGGTATTACGCATCCCCGCTGCAACACCTGCAATCGTCACCATCAACGCTTGCTCAACGCGAGGATCCGGATGCTCTTGCTGGCGAGAACGGTGTAGTAGCTCGGCCTGTAAAACGTTTAACGGGTCCGTATAAACATTACGTAAAGCAATTGACTCCGCAATCCAAGGTAAGTCAGCCATTAAGGCTTCATCTTTGGACACCGCCAGCACACTCTTAATATCTTCAGAGAGCTGCTCACGTAATTTCACACCCAGAGGCCAAAGGCGCTCCTCCACTAAACGGTGATCATAATATTCAGCCAGCCACAAGTCAGCCTTCGCATAAACCATTTCCAGCATGGCGATACGGGTATTAAAGAACGGCCATTGTTGCCACATTTCATCTAATATGGCTTGTTTGCCTTCTTTCTCAATCACATATTTTAACGCTGCTCCCGCCCCTAACCAAGCAGGCAACATGAGGCGATTTTGTGTCCATGCAAAAATCCATGGGATCGCACGTAATGTCTCAACGCCCCCCGTTGGACGGCGTTTTGCCGGACGAGACCCCAACGGCAACTTGCCTAATTCTAGCTCTGGTGTTGCAGCGCGGAAGTAAGGTACAAAATCAGGCTGCTCACGAACATAATCACGGTACATCGCACAAGAAACGTCAGAGAGGGTATCCATCACTGATTTCCACTCTTGTTTTGGCTCCGGTGGCGGCAGTAAATTAGCTTCTAAAATCGCGCTTGCATACAGCGCAAGGCTGCTAATCGCCACTTGTGGTAGACCAAACTTAAAGCGGATCATTTCACCTTGTTCAGTCACTCGTAATCCCCCTTTCAGGCTGCCCGGCGGTTGTGACAAGAGTGCTGAATGAGCGGGCGCACCACCACGGCCAATAGTGCCTCCACGTCCATGGAACAAGGTTAAAGTGACCCCTTCTTTGTCGCACAACTTAATCAGCGCATCTTGTGCACGATATTGCGCCCATGATGCCGCCATCACCCCAGCATCTTTTGCCGAATCAGAGTAGCCAATCATGACCATTTGGCGGTCATCAATCAGCTCACGATACCACTCAATGCTCAAGAGTTTTTGCATAACACTTTCAGCATTATTCAAATCTTCAAGTGTTTCAAACAGAGGTGCGACAGGCAGGCGAACGGATGCCCCCGCCTCTTTGAGGAGCAATTTAACGGCCAGAACATCGGAAGGAACTTTCGCCATCGAAATGACGTAAGCTGCGATGGAGTCATTTTTCGATTCTGCGATCACGCGGCAAGTTTCAAATACTTCTGCCGTCTCAGGGCTTGGTTGCCAATGACGAGGGATCAACGGCCGACGAGATTGTAATTCAGACAGTAAAAAGGCTTGTTTTTCCTCTTCACTCCAAGCTGCATAATCCCCTAACCCAAGATATTGCGTTAATTCAGCAAGCGCTTCTGTATGGCGAGTACTTTCTTGGCGAACGTCAATGCGAACGAGTTGCAAGCCAAAACTCCGTATACGACGTAACGTATCGAGTAACTGCCCATTCGCAATAATGCTCATACCACAGGCCATTAACGATTGATAACAGGCATATAGTGGATCCCACAATTGGGCATTGTCGGTCAGTAAATCGGCTGGTGGTAGTGCTTGTTCGCCTTTTACCTTGCGTTCTAAATACTCTAATGTGGAAAAGAGTTGGCTACGCAAATTTTTTGCAATTTGCCGGTAAGGTTCATCTACCTCATCTCCCCCAGCGAGCGCCCGTAACTCAGGAGTCGCTTCGGTCATGGACAGTTCAGAAACCAACACTTGGATATCTTTTAAAAAGAGATCTGCGGCTTTCCAGCGGCTAAGTAGTAATACATGGCGAGTCACTTCCGCAGTCACATTCGGGTTACCGTCGCGGTCTCCCCCCATCCAAGAAGTAAAACGAATTGGGTTTGCTTCGACAGGCAGTTCAGCACCAATTGAGTCTTCTAATTGCTCATTAAATTCACGTAGGAAAGCCGGAACCGCTTCCCAAAGTGAGTTTTCAACTACGGCAAAACCCCATTTGGCTTCATCAATTGGCGTTGGACGTATTTTACGGATTTCGTCAGTGTGCCACGACTGAGCGACCAACTGGCGTAAACGACGCATGATATTGTTGCGTTCGTAATCAGCCAGATCATCATGATCGAGTTGTGATAAGCAGGTATTCACTTCAACCAATTTATGGATCAAGGTGCGGCGTGCGATTTCAGTAGGATGGGCCGTTAGCACCAATTCGATCGACAGTTGGTTAACCGCTTGACGAAGATCACTATCGGTAAAGTTTTTCTCTTTTAAACGACTAAACAGCTTTTTAAGTGCCACAGGGTTACTCGCTGCTTCACCATGTGGCGAAATGCTATGATATTGTTCGGCAACGTTTGTCAGGTTCAAAAATTGGTTAAATGCTCTTGCAACCGGTAATAGTTCATCATTAGATAGGTTTTGCAGTGTCATCAACAGCTTTTGGCGTTGTACTTCATTGCCTGCACGCGATGATTTTGACAACTTACGAATTGATTCGACTTTATCGAGGATATCCTCACCTAATGCTTCCTTGATTGTGTCGCCAAGTAGCTTACCCAGCATACTGACATTACTGCGCATTGCGGAATATTGCTGATTCATGAGACTCCTGACCTTGTGCTTTTGGCAGAATGCTACCCCGACCTAAGTTTGCTGACGGTTAACAAACTGCGACCTAATTTCCTGTAATTAAATTTCAACCAACTGCGATAGAATTATTGTTTTGTGATGCAGTCGCCAAATTTTACCCTTGCCTCTATATAGATATCAGAAAAAAAGCGCTTTGGGGGATTTTTCTGAAATTTAATTACACCCTCATTCTTATTAGTTTTTCTTATTTAAGTCTTGTTTTAGCGCAATATATTGTCGATTCAGCACTTTTAAGATATGAATCTTGCTTAAGATTTAAATCATCAGAACAAAAAGGCAAAAAATAAAGAGGAAAAAATTAAGCGGTAGATAGGCACCGTCACCGATGCCTATCTTTAAACGAAATTAAAGTAGTTGTGAAAGGCGATTAAGGTCGGATTGGATCGCCCCCGCGGTAACATCACGACCAGCGCCGGGCCCCCGTATGACTAATGGATTATCACGATACCAACGACTTTCAATAGCAAACACATTATCACCCGGCAGCAGCGATGACAGTGGATGATCAGGCTTAACTGCCTCTACACCAACCCGAGCACGCCCTTTTACCGCATCAAACCGTGCAACATAACGCAACACCATTCCCATTTCTTGAGCCGCTTCTAAACGTTGCTGCATCTGCTCATTGATAACTGCACTATTTTCAAAGAACTCATCCAAAGAGCCAGACTCTGCTTGGGCAGGTACTAATGATTCAACACGCACATCACTCGGCTCAATTTCATAACCTGCTTCACGCGCTAAGATGATCAATTTACGCATCACATCTTGCCCTGAAAGGTCAATGCGGGGATCTGGCTCCGTCAAACCTTGCTGCCATGCTTGTTCCACTAATTCACTAAACGGCACTGAGCCATCGAATTGTAAAAACAGCCACGATAACGTCCCTGAGAAAATACCACTTATCGCTAAGATGGCATCACCACTCTCTTTCAGGTCACGTACCGTATAGTTAATAGGTAACCCAGCCCCAACTGTCGCGTTATATAACCAATGGCGGCCAGTTTTCGTAAAAGCATCACGTATTTGACGATATTGTTGGGTTTGTGCGGCTCCCGCAATTTTGTTCGCACTGATGACATGGAACCCATAGCTGGCAAAATCCACATAGCTTTCAGCAAGAGATTCGCTCGCGGTCACATCAAGCACGACTAGATCATCATATGGATGGGCGCGCATCCATAAAAATAGATTATCATCTTCATGCTCGACAGCTTCATCATCAAAGAAAGCGAGTGCTCGGCTTGGATCAATGCCTTGATAATTCAGTAAACTACGGCGGCTATCGACTACCCCTGCTAGGACAAAATCAAAATCACTGCGTGCCGAGATATTTGGTTGCTCGGCAGCAAAAAGCTCCAACCAACGCGCACCAATATTGCCCTTCCCAAACAAGACTAAGCCAATGCGTTTTTCAGCACGGAAGAGGCTTTGGTGCATACCTTGAATTAAAGGGTCGGTCTGGTTTGAACGCAATACTGCGACGAGGCTGATCCCCTCTTCTGAGTGCCAAACAAACTCGACAGGTTGATCTTTTAACTCCTCATAGAAACGATGGCTATGCAGTGGGTTCTTGCACACCCCAGCCCCCACCAATGCAACTAATGAAAAACCTTCACGAAGTGATAAGGTGCCCGGTAACCCAGCTTCTTCTAAAACATTCAGTGCACTTTCAACCACTTCAGAGGTATAGCAGAACTGTAATAAGTTTCTATCTGAGTGGATGCCATGAGCCAGTGGCCGTAACTGAGTACGTTTTAATAATAAGTCGATATCTTTATATATCTGATTAAAATCGCGCCCCTGTGCCAGCCTCAACTCAATTAGGCAAACATCATCATGGCTAGTGACTATTTTAGCACCTGTTCCTGAAGCCAAAACACGCTCAATCTTTGTCGAACCCTGCTCAGGCTGATAGCTACATCTTAACTGTAGATCGATATTACTAACGGAAACGGGTTGCAACGTGCGAGTGTGCAGCACCGGCGCAGCAAGACGAGCCAACTCACTTGCCTCATCCAGCCGCAACAATGGCAGTAAACATGCGTCTTTGATTTTACGAGGATCCGCACTGTAAACCCCTGCCACATCACTCCAAATGGTGACTTTCTCGACCCCTGCTAATGCGCCGACTTGTGTTGCAGAGTAATCGCTCCCATTACGCCCTAGTAGAACAGTCTCTCCCGCATGGTTACGAGAAATAAACCCTGTAACAACAAGGCGATGCTGAGGATATTGCACTAAAATCTGTTGTAATAAATGGCGTGATTGCGATTCATCGACCTGAGGCTGAGCCGCTCTTTCTGCACGTAAAAACATACGTGCATCAAGCCAAGCACTTTGCATACCCGCCTCTTCTAATACTGCCGACATGAGACGAGCAGACCAAATTTCACCATGACCGACCACTTCAGCGTAAGAAGCATCATTAATAGGTTTATCTAACAAAGCGCTTAAGCGTTCGAGATCTTCAACAAACTGGCGATTTAATTGTTCTGCTTTTTCTTCAGGCAATAGCCCATGGATCAATTCTTGCTGATAGCGACGTAAATATTGTTGAACTTGATGAGCCGAAATGCGATCACTTTGGCTCAATTTCAACCAATTAATAAGCTGATTTGTTGTACTTCCAGCGGCGGACACGACCATTAAGTCACCAGATTGGCTATAATTCGCCATAATGTTGGCAACTCGCTGATAACATTTTACATCGGCTAAACTACTACCCCCAAACTTATGTAACTGGCGATGGCATGGCCCCGCCTCGACTGCTGTCAGTACACTCATCAAATACTCCACTAACGTTGTGCTGCTATCCTAAATGCATTGTCTAAATCTGCAATGAGATCTTGGCTATCTTCGATGCCCACAGAAATGCGCAATAAACTATCTGTGATCCCTGCTGCCGCCCGAGCCTCCGCCGACATACCTGCATGTGTCATGGTGGCAGTATGCGAAATAAGCGTTTCAACACCACCTAATGACTCAGCAAGTGTAAATAATGACAGTGTACTCAAAAACCGACGTAACTGTTGTTCATCGCCATTAAATTCAAAACTCAACATCGCCCCAAAACCTTTTTGCTGTTTCACAGCAAGATCATGGCCGATATGATCTGCTAACCCAGGATAATATAACTTTTTCACCAACGGTTGGGCTTTAAGATAATTGACGATTTCTTGGGCGTTCGCCTGCTGCTGCTTAATTCTGGGTGACAGCGTTCTCATTCCTCTTAACAACAGATAACTATCAAATGCCCCACCAGTGACGCCAATATTATTCGCCCACCATGCTAATTCTATGGCCCATTTTTCCTCTTTGGCAATCACTGCCCCCGCAATAATATCTGAATGACCATTAAGATATTTTGTACAAGAATGCACCACAAAATCGGCACCTAACGCGATAGGTTGTTGTAAGACAGGGCTTAAAAACGTGTTATCTACAACAACAAACGCCCCTGCATCATGCGCTAATCGTGCAATCTGCTCAATATCATAAATACTTAATAGTGGGTTACTTGGTGTTTCAATTAAGACTAACTTCGGCTTTTTCGCTAACGCCGCAAGAAGCTCTGATCGGTTATTTTGATTAATAAACTGAACCTGATAGACTCCCCGTTGGTGCTGGCTATTAAATAAACGATAGCTCCCCCCATAACAATCATGTGGGGCTACCAAGAGATCACCCGGTTGCAGAAAAACAGTGCATAAAAGATGTAATGCCGACATGCCGCTGTTGGTCATTACCGCACCGCTGCCGCCTTCAAGTTGTGCAAGTGTCCTTTGCACAATATCGCGCCCAGGATTACCTCTACGCGAATAGTCATGAACTCGAGGCTCATTAAAGCCGGTAAAATTATAAGTACTCGATAGGTAAATAGGGGGCACGACGCAGCCAAACTGCGAGTCTTCATTTAATCCATTGTGAATAGCGATAGTCGACGGTTTGAGGGCCATAAACGCTTCTCCTGATTGACGGTGAGTCAAATAATACCCACTGGATGTTTAGACGTCAATATATCTAGACGTCTAAACCTCTTTACGTTTATATCAAGTAATGGAATAATCATCCCTAATGATTATGCGTAAATTGATTGTAATTTGCGCAATGTAAATTAACGCATTAATTTAAAACAGAAATTATGATAATTTATGTGATGCGTATACTAACTTATATGTCGGTTTGAGATCTGAGATTATTCATATTTGTTCTTTGAAAGATGACGGGCATATTATTTTTTTATTATTGATGAAACTAACCAAGGTAACTCATGGCTGAATGGAACGGTGAATATATCAGTCCGTATGCTGAGCATGGCAAAAAAAGTGAGCAAGTTAAAAAAATTACAGTCTCTATCCCATTAAAAGTGCTGAAAATTTTAACTGATGAGCGCACTCGTAGACAAATCAATAACTTGCGTCATGCAACGAACAGTGAATTACTGTGTGAAGCTTTCTTGCATGCCTTCACTGGACAGCCGCTGCCAAATGATGAAGATTTGCGTAAAGAGCGCAGTGATGAAATTCCTGAGGCTGCAAAAGAGATTATGCGTGAATTAGGTATTGACCCAGAAACTTGGGAATACTAAACGCTATCCCCTTATCTTATTCGTCTTAATTGGCGAAGGGTGATCAATCACTAAGATAAGGGGAATTATTCCTATTTATTTCTATTTCAGACTTTCCTTCAAGCTTTATTTTTTGTGCTTATTTACACTTTACGAGCTTCTTCCATAGAAAATAAAATACGTAAGGATTAAAGTCATGAGCTCCTATTTTCAAGCTACTGCGACGTTATTCGGTGCCGCTTTGTTGGTCACTACTGGCTGCTCTTCTTATCCACGACAAGTGGTAGACTCTCGCTCAGATGTGGCATATGAAGCACAATCTACATCCAGTGCAAAAACATTGGGTACACAATGGGGTGAAGATATCCGCTCTTCCGTCCAAGGCGTGACAGCCACTCGCATGACGAATCAACCCTATGATACTGTCACTATTTATTATCAAGGTGAACGCGTACCAAATCATGCTTACACCCAACCTTATATCAAGGTATTTCCTCTCTCTGTCGCAGTAATCAATGAGTATGGGCAACCAATGCCAATTTACCGCAATTCCCAAGGGCAATATAAACTGCCAGCCACTGAGGGTATGCGCTATACATTGCGGATCCTAAATAGCGATAGAAATAAAACTTATGAGGTAGTGACAACGGTCGACGGCCTTGATGTCCTCAATGGGCAAGCAGGTTCTTACCAAAATAATGGTTATTTAATTCGACCAGGCAAAAAACTGACCATTGAAGGTTTTCGCAAGAATAACAACCAAGTTGCCGCATTTCGTTTTGCAGCGCCTGAATCATCCTACGTGAATCAAAACGTACAAGGCGATGAACGAAATATTGGCGTTATCGGTATCGCTTTTTTTGAAGTGCGCGAAACCTTACCATTATGTGACGCTAATCCGTTCCCAGCGGATACACAATATGCACCGGCACCTTGCCGCAAGTATTAATAGCTATATAGGACAATTAGCGTATTAACCAATACGCTAATATTGGTGTAATATAAATTACTCATAATCTCCAAATTAAAATTAATTGTTCCTCATTAAAAACAAAAAAAATGACTTTGTTAGATTAAAATTCAAAGTCACAAGCGATAAGTATCATTATTACTGATTTAATATTTTTCTTATTTACATTTCTATTATATAAAAAATACGCTTTTCTTTAGAAAAAAATATTTATATTGAGCACTATTCTTTCATAGACATCCTAAAACACAATATTCAACACCCTGATTCAGCTTATTATTTTGATTTAAACCCAAACTCAACATTAAACGTTTTGTTTATTTTTCATTCTATTATAATGAGCTAATAATTGTCGAGGTAATATTAGAACATTTACTTAACAAGTAATTTGATAACTCATTATCTCATTCTACTTCCTACTATTATTACGTAATAAATTATGAGAAAAAATAAAATCAGCACATTTGTCGCTATTGGTATTTCATTACTAGCAGCACAAAGTTATGCGGCAGAAAAACCACTTGAAATAGAAAAGAAAATAAATTTGGATAACCGAAAAGGATTTTATTCTGAGGCATTGCATATTTCTGCAGATGGCAAAATCATTGTTATGAATCTTGCTAGCGATACGCAAAGAGACAATCTTTTCCGTTGGACTGAAAAAAGTGGTCTGGTGAGCTTAGGAACACTGAAATCAGATAATAGTGGCAGCATATCAACCAATGGCATATCAAAAAATGGTTCAGTTATCATCGGTTATTCAGAGACTGACGATGGGCAAGGTAATGCATTTCGATGGACTGAAAAAACGGGGATACAAAGCTTAACCCCAAATGCACACTCCTATGCACAAGCTGTTTCTGATGACGGAAGCGTTATTACGGGCCAGATATTTACAAATGATGGCAGTCACTTAGGAAATGCCTTTATCTGGACTGAAGATAAGGGCATGCGTAGCTTAGGGACACTAAAAAGCGATAATTCAGGCCGTTCCGATCCTAATGGCATCTCTGCGGATGGTTCTACTATTGTCGGTGATTCAAGCACTGACAGTAATGCGATGAATGCTTTTAGATGGACAGAAAAGACAGGAATGCAGGGGTTAGGCACCTTAAAATCTGATGGTTCCGGTAACTCTGCAGCCAATGCGACTTCTGCAAATGGACTCGTTGTCGTTGGCTTCTCAGACACCGATAACAACCAAAATAATGCTTTCAGATGGACAGAAACCACAGGCATGATTGGCCTCGGTACACTTAGAGCGGATAAAAGTGGTCAGTCTAGTGCTGATTTTGTCTCAAAAGACGGCTCTGTTGTGGTTGGGAGTTCAGATAGTGAGTTTGCCCATGAACAACAAACTTTCCGTTGGACAGAAAAAACAGGCATGGTTAGCCTTGGTTCATTAAAAGCCGATAATTCTGGATTCTCCGAGGCTCTTGATATGAATGGGAGTGGTTCTGTGATTGTTGGCGAAGCCTATAATGATCACAATGAACTTAGTGCGTATCGCTGGTCTGAAAGTACAGGGATGGTTGGTTTAGGCACCCTAGCATCTGATAATAGAGGCTCCTCAACGGCATATGCCGTTTCCGAAGATGGCTTGATTATTGTTGGTGCCGCTCAAACAGATGAAGATGATATCCATGCAACCCTTTGGAAGATCAAGGGTTCAGAAACTGAACCGAATATCGTGACCGTTGACGCCACTCATTCAAGCTATGCAATGTCACGCACGGCAAATCGAGGGTTTAAAGTTCTCGATTTTTATCAAAGTAGTTTAAATCATTTAAGTAATAGCCGTTGCCAATTAGGCGACAGTAGCTACTGTGTTGGTCTTTTCTCTCAATATGATAGCCTAAGTGATAATCATCGCGTTGCAACTGGTCTGTATAGCGCATTACGTTTACCTGCTGAAAATTGGACTGTCGGTGCAGCAGTGAATTTTGCTCATAATACGACCTTAGCGGATAATTATGACACCCGAAACAATAGCCGCCCAGCTGTTGGTTTATTCACTCGCTATCAACAAAACCTGAATAACAACGGTCTATATGCAGACTTATCCGCTTCATATCTAAATCAAGATGTCCGTATCACTCGTGATACATTGAAAAATACAGAAGCAGGGGAAGGAAATACAACAATCAAAGGCTATCAAGCACGCCTAAGTATTGGTTATGGTCTTCCATTAACCTCTCATACGCGGTTAATGCCTGAAGTTGCTTTATCCTATAAAAAAATTAGCCGTAGCAGCTATACCGAGACCAAAAATGCTGAATTTGCAGCAGAATATGGCCGTATGGGTAACAAACGTACCGATCTGCAATTAGGAATGAATATCAAACATAATCTCAATGAGGTATTCCAAGTAGATGGTAAGATTGGTACAGATATTAAACTCAATAGTGATCGTGATGCGTTTACGGGTTACATCCCTTATGTCGGTGCGTATACCTACGATAAAGGTGATGAGCGTACTGTTAACCCTTACGCAGTTGCAGGGCTCAATATTAACGTTACCCAAAACTCAACAATACGCACCAGTGTCGGTTGGCAACAAACTGACTACAAACATGACAGTGTAAATGTAGGTTTAGGCTATTCTTATCACTGGTAAGAACCCAATGGCTGGAAGGCGTTAAATGATTTTCAGCCATATTACCCCCATTAAAAAAGGGAAACTGAGTTTCCCTTTTTTTTGCATTTCACAGGCTTGATTACTTCTTCGCGCCTGGGATGCTGAAACGTTTGTTAAAGCGATCAACACGACCACCGGTAGCAACGTCACGCTGTTTACCAGTATAGAACGGGTGGCAGTTACCACAAACGTCCAGGTTCAATGAGTGACCTGCAGTTGAATTGATTTTCATAACATTACCGCAAGAACAAGTAGCAGTAACTTCTTCGTATTTAGGATGAATACCTTTTTTCATGGGAAAACCTCTATTAAGGCCGTGTCGCCATTCCAGCCCTAACGCCGGACACCACACGTCGTGTTGATTAAAAATGTTTTATTGGCAAAATTAGATACCAAAGGCGGCGGATCATACAGAAAATCTCTGTATCACGCAATGAAAACCACGTAGTTTTTATGGTACCCTAACAAAATAATGAAACTATTCTCGCACAAAAACCAGACGGAATTCCAGTTATGATCGTCGTTCAGGTGGCTTTACCTGTTCCTTTAAACCGCGCATTTGATTACCGCTTAGCGGATAACATGCCAATTCCACCGATTGGCAGCCGTGTTTTGGTGCCTTTTGGTAAACGGCAAGCACTCGGTGTTGTTGTGGATCATAGCCATAGCAGCGAACTTCCTGAAGATCAGCTAAAAACCGTTGACCTTGTGCTCGATCATGAAACCTTATTCCCTGATGATCTCTGGCAGCTATTGCTGTGGTCTGCACAATATTACCATTACCCTATTGGCGAAGTGTTGTTCCACGCACTCCCCATTTTGTTACGTCAGGGGAAACCGGCTGAATTTTCACCTATTTGGCAATGGCAAGCTACACCGCTCGGGCAAGAGTGTGACCTAAATACTTTAAAAGGTGCACCTAAGCAACAACAGGCACTCGCCCTACTACGCCGCCGCCCTGTGTATCGTCATCAAGTCAGTGAACTTGAATTGAGTGAAAATACGTTACGGACACTAAAAAAGAAAGATTATATCGAACTTTACCCCGTCCAACCCGTCACCGAAAAATGGCAGTCACAATTTGCCGTATGTGGCGAGCGTTTACGCCTTAATAGCGAGCAAGCCACCGCAGTTGGGGCCATTCGTGCAGAAGATGATCACTTTTCACCTTGGTTACTTGCAGGGATCACAGGTTCGGGTAAAACAGAAGTGTATCTCAGCGTATTAGAAAATATTCTCGCTCAGGGTAAACAAGCGTTAGTACTCGTTCCCGAAATTGGATTAACGCCACAGACCATTAGCCGATTCCGCGAGCGCTTTAATGCCCCCGTAGACGTTCTACATTCAGGTTTGAATGATAGTGAGCGCCTTGCTGTGTGGTTACGTGCGAAACAAGGTACCAACGCAATTGTGATTGGCACACGCTCCGCACTTTTTACCCCGTTTTCCCGTTTAGGGATCATCATTATTGATGAGGAGCACGATAGCTCTTATAAACAGCAAGATGGATGGCGTTATCATGCACGTGACCTTGCTGTATTTCGAGCCAAAAAAGAAAATATTCCCATTATTATGGGCACGGCAACGCCCTCTTTAGAAACCTTATATAATGTTCAGCAGAAGAAATATCGTCAGTTAAACTTAACATTACGGGCGGGTAATGCACGTCCTGCGACACAGCATCTTATCGACCTAAAAGGGCAGCCACTAAAGTTTGGTTTATCCCATTTATTGATTAAACATATCCAAGATCACCTCGCACAAAATAATCAGGTGATCCTTTTCCTAAACCGCCGAGGATATTCACCTGCGTTGCTCTGCCATGAGTGTGGCTGGATAGCTGAGTGTCAACGGTGTGATCACTATTATACCTTGCACCAACAATTCCATCAGTTACGCTGCCACCATTGTGATAGCCAAAAACCTATCCCCCGACAATGCCCTCAATGTGGCTCAACCCACCTTGTTCCTGTGGGGATGGGAACCGAGCAACTCGAAGAAGGGATCAATACGTTATTCCCCAATGTTCCTGTTACGCGTATTGACCGAGATACTACTAGCCGCAAGGGTGAATTAGAGCAGCATTTGAATGAGGTACACGCGGGTGGCGCGCGTATTCTCATTGGCACACAAATGCTAGCAAAAGGGCATCACTTCCCTGACGTCACCTTAGTTGCCTTACTGGATGTCGATGGGGCACTGTTTTCCAGTGATTTTAGAGCTGCCGAGCGCTTTGCTCAGCTTTATATACAAGTATCAGGTCGTGCTGGCCGAGCAGGTAAACAAGGGGAAGTATTTTTACAGACTCACCACCCTGAGCACCCACTATTACAGACCTTATTAGAAAATGGTTATGATGCGTTTACCCGTGAAGCGATGGACGAACGCCGCATCGCCATGTTGCCACCCTTTTCCAGCCATATTTTAATCCGTTCAGAAGATCACAATAATCAGGATTCAAGGCAGTTCTTACAGAAAGTCCGTCACTATATTTCTGAGCATCCACACAGTGATTCACGCTTATGGATTTTAGGCCCCACCCCTGCCATTCAAGCTAAGCGTGGCGGGCGTTTCCGCTGGCAACTGCTTTTACAGCATCCATCACGAGGTTATTTGCAGCAATTTGCCGCTCAAATTTTACCAGAGTTGCAGAGCCAGCCAGAAAGCCGCAAGGTGAAGTGGAATATTGACGTGGATCCAACGGACTGCTAGGGGATGGTGAAAGGTATTCAGCGCTTCGCCTCTCCTACTGCCATGATAAAATATCATTTCTTGATATTATTTAAGAGCTTGACCTCTAAAAATGACCAATATCCCATCATGCACCAACGCTATCACGACTAAAATAACGTCAGCAAAAACCCGTTTTAACCGAACTGTGCG
>NZ_JAMPMC010000044.1:0-1017 GCF_028477945.1 Providencia sp. PROV261
ATTTTATCATGAAAAAAGCGATTTTATCTGTAATGGCAGTAGCCTTAGTATCGTCTTGCGCAATGGCGACAGGGGAGTTAGAAAAGATCGCACCTTATCCTAAAGCAGAAAATGGCATGACACGTCATGTGATCCAGTTGGCAGCAAAACCGAATGAAGATAATTATCAGGTTGAGCTTGTGATCGGTAAAACCATTAAAGCAGATTGTAACCGTCAATGGTTTATGGGCGATCTAGAAGAAAAAACACTGGAAGGTTGGGGCTATAGTTATTATCAGTTAGAAGATGTTAAAGGGCCCGCTTCAACGATGATGGCATGTTCAGAGCCTGCAAAAGAACGTTTCGTGACTACGCAACTTGGTGATGATGCTTTTGTTCGTTATAACAGCAAATTGCCTATTGTAGTTTACGCTCCGAAAGATATGGATGTGAAATATCGTATTTGGTCAACGGATGATCAACTGCTCGATTCGGTCAAGAAATAACATATCCTATAAGTGCCACGGTTAATGCGGTCGCACTTTCCTTTATGGCTATCTAATAACTAAGACAGATGTTTTTGCATGGCGTACGATAGTTGATGCCGTAGAGCCTAATAAATAGGTGGAGGCACTTGGACGATGAGAGCCGAGTACAATTAAGCTCGCACCGATATCATCGGCATAACTGAGTATTTCGTCTTTGGCGGAGCCAATGCCAATTTTGCAGGTAATTCTTTCACCGGCGATATTAATATCTTTGATCACGTCTTCTAATGCTTTCAGAGCAAGCACGGAGCGTTCTGCCGAGTTTTTATGACTTTCAGGTAAGATAGTCACTTCAATACCAAAAAATAGCTCAGCGCTTGGGATCACAGATAAAAAATGAATTTCTGGTGAGCCTAATTTTGCTAGTTCTTCGATATGTTTAATGATCTGTGGATTAAGTGAGTCTTCTAATAGGTCGATAGGAACTAAAATTTTATTATACATAACCACCTCATTCATATGTTTATTCAAGCCATTATAGCAGTTAAGA
>NZ_JAMPMC010000045.1:0-31327 GCF_028477945.1 Providencia sp. PROV261
TTTAATATAGTATAAAGGATTTAACTTTTGTTAAATCAATGTAATTTAAACAAAAAAACTATCATTTTCTGCTATTCAATTTAATACAAAAATAATAAAAATAACGATTATCATTCAATTCGATAGACTACAATTAAATAACAAGACTTTTCTTTAATTATATGTCAGTATTTACAGTGGATTTCATAACTAATTGATTTAAAAAGTTTAATTAAATGATAATTATTTTGCTTTTCATTAAGAATATATTATGGACAAAGAGAAAATATTAAATACGACAGGTGATGAGCTTACTCTTCAGCAGAAAAAGTTTCATGCAGCTAAAAAAAGCACCTTAGTCAGTGTCATTGTGAATATGGTGCTTTCTATATGGCAGATTATCATTGGTTTTATTTCTCATTCTCAAGGGTTAATTGCCGACGGTATTCATACCTTATCAGATCTCGTTGCTGACTTTGTTGTATTAATTGCCAATAAAAAGAGTCATAAAAAGCCTGATGAAGACCATCCTTATGGCCATTTTCGATATGAAAATGGTGCTTCATTGATCTTAGGGATTATTTTATTGATTGTTGGCGTTGGCATGATTTGGTCGGCTGTACAAAAAATGCTTGACCCTGATTTAATCCAAGAAGTTCATACGATTGCTCTCGTCGCAGCATTGGTCTCGTTGGTGGCGAAAGAAGGGCTTTTCCGCTATATGTTAAAAGTTGCCAATCAGGTCAACTCCAGCATGTTGGTTGCGAATGCTTGGCACGCTCGTTCAGATGCGGCATCTTCACTGGTTGTCGCGATTGGGATTATTGGTAGCTTATGTGGTTTGAAAATTTTTGACCCTATCGCGGCATTAATTGTGGGTACTTTTGTTTTCCGCATGGGCTATAAATTTACTTATCAATCAATGCAAGATCTGATGGATAAAGGTGCTGATGAAGAAACATTGCAAGAAATTCGTACTGTGCTTGAAAACATTGAGGGGATCAAAGGGTTTCACGATTTGAAAACACGTAAATCGGGCGATTTCTATTTAGTTGATGTTCATTTAGAGGTCGATGGTGATATGTCGATTGTGGCAGGCCATGAAATTGCGGTAAATGTACGTGATAAATTAATGGAAAACCCGCAAATCCTCAATGTCATGACTCACTTAGATCCTTACGATAAAGAATGTATTCATTAGCTGAAAACCGCCAATAGAAAAATAACCGAAAGGGCCTCGCTTTCGGTTTTTTCTTCAAACTATCTTCCTGATTAAGCCTCTTTATATCTCAATCGTGCTTTATTTCACAAACTGTTTCACTATGTGGCCGGTGTTGAACATATTGAAAATGCATCGCTCTTCGCCTCTGAAAAGCCCCTTATTGTGGTTATTTGTGTAAACGTTTACACTATCGCGAGATAGATCACAGAATAAGGTATTAGCCCGTTGCTATACTTTGTAAAGTGAATTTTCATATCCTTAATAGAATCAAGGGGTAAACGATGCAGCCAACAAAAGTGCTTGTCACAGGGGGGATGGGGTATATTGGTAGCCATACGTGTGTGCAGATGATCCAAGCTGGGTTTGCTCCAATCATTATTGATAATTTGTGCAATGCGAAAGAGGAAATGCTCAATCGTATTGAAAAGCTAACCGCAGTGCGCCCGCTTTTTTATCAAGGTGATATTCGTGACGAATCTCTGTTAAACCGTCTTTTCTCTGAACATAAAATCAGCGCAGTGATCCATTTTGCGGGGTTAAAAGCCGTTGGTGAGTCGCTAGAAAAACCACTCGAATATTATGATGTGAATGTTAATGGCACCTTGGTGCTAGCCAAATGTATGCAGCGTGCTGGCGTACATCGTATCATCTTTAGCTCCTCCGCGACTGTTTACGGTGAACCGGATACGGTGCCTATTACAGAAAACTTTCCAACTGGCAATACACAAAGCCCGTATGGCACAAGTAAATACATGGTTGAACGCTGTTTATCCGATTTGGTGATCGCCGAACCAAATTGGTCTGTGACCTTATTACGCTATTTCAATCCAGTTGGTGCCCATCCTTCAGGTTTGATGGGGGAAGATCCGCAAGGTATACCGAATAATCTAACGCCTTATATTGCTCAAGTCGCCGTTGGCAGACGAGAAAAATTGTCTATTTATGGAAACGATTACCCTACTGTTGATGGAACAGGTGTGCGTGATTATATCCATGTTATGGATTTAGCGGATGGGCATGTGGCTGCACTGAAAGTGGTTAGTCAGCAGGCAGGATTACATATTTACAACCTCGGTACGGGGAGAGGAACGAGTGTATTGGAAGTCCTACACGCATTTGAAAAAGCTGTCGGCAGGGAAATCCCATACGTTGTTGTGCCAAGAAGGGCCGGTGATATCGCAGAGTATTGGTCGACATCAGAAAAAGCACAGCGCGAACTTGGTTGGAAGGCAACTCGTACCATTGATGACATGGCTATGGATTCATGGCGCTGGCAGTCTCAAAACCCTAATGGCTATGAATCGTAATAGATACAGGAGAAATAGAACATCATGGATAAAATAGCGTTCAACCCATCAGATTGCCCGCATCGGCGTTATAACCCATTAACAGGACAATGGGTTTTGGTCTCACCCCATCGTGCTAAACGACCTTGGAGTGGGCAAGATGAGAAGGTGGAAGTGAAACAACTGCCTAAATACGATGGAAACTGTTTTTTATGCCCAACCAACCATCGCGTTTCTGGTGATATCAATCCTGATTATCAAGATACATATGTGTTTCAAAACGATTATTCTGCACTATTACCTAGGTCTTGTGCGCAGCCAAAAGAACAATCGCCTTTATTTAAAACACAAGCGGTCAGTGGCTTGAGCCGAGTGATCTGCTTTTCACCTGATCACAG
The DNA here is from genome assembly GCF_028477945.1 of Providencia sp. PROV261. Classification (NCBI taxonomy): domain Bacteria; kingdom Pseudomonadati; phylum Pseudomonadota; class Gammaproteobacteria; order Enterobacterales; family Morganellaceae; genus Providencia; species Providencia sp. PROV261. The sequence goes on from NZ_JAMPMC010000045.1 coordinate 2,886, forward strand.
TAAGACTTTACCTGAACTATCGACAGCTCAAATCGGCCGTGTAATTGAAACTTGGCAGCAGCAAATTGATGAACTCAGCCAACGGTTTTTATGGGTACAAGTTTTTGAAAATAAAGGTGAGGTGATGGGGTGCTCTCAGCCACACCCTCATGGGCAGATTTGGGCGAGTGATTTCTTGCCTAATGAAATTGCTCGTAAAGATGAGCACTTAAAACAGTATTACCAGCAGCAAGGAAGCAATTTACTGTTGGATTATGCACAGGCAGAGCTGAAAGATGGCTCTAGAACGGTAGTGGAAACAGCACATTGGCTTGCTGTTGTGCCTTATTGGGCGGCTTGGCCGTTTGAAACCATGCTAATGCCTAAAATACATATTCGGCGTATGAATGAAATGAGTGTAGAGATACGCGATGACCTTAGTGTTGCACTGAAAAAGCTCACCTGTCGTTATGACAATCTCTTTCATTGTGCATTCCCTTACTCGATGGGATGGCATTTCGCTCCATTTTTTAGTGATAACCGAGAGATTGAACACTGGCAGCTTCATGCTCTTTTTTATCCACCTTTGTTGCGCTCAGCGACAATCAAAAAATTTATGGTTGGCTATGAAATGTTAGCTGAAACTCAACGTGATTTAACCCCTGAACAAGCAGCGGAAAGGTTACGAGGTGTCAGTGATATTCACTACAAGCAGCAGTAAATATTTAGAGCATACAACCAGCATGGCCGAGCCATTCCATTATTACCCAGATATTATCGAGAGGTTGCTATGAATAGCATCGAAATACTCCAACAAAAAGTGACAGAAGCCTTTATTAAGGGCTTTGATGCTCAGCCCGAGGTCTATGCGCAAGCGCCAGGACGTGTGAATATTATTGGTGAACACACTGATTATAATGATGGGTTTGTTTTACCTTGTGCAATTGATTATCAAACAATGACGGCAGCCAGAAAGCGCCCTGACCGTTTAATTCGCGTGATTGCAGCCGATTATGGCTATGATATTGATGAGTTTAGCCTTGATGAAGAGATCCTATTTTTGCCTGAAAAAATGTGGGCAAACTATATTCGAGGCGTCGTTAAATATCTATTAGCCAGAGGGTATCAATTTGGCGGATGTGAAATTGCGGTAAGTGGCAATGTACCTCAAGGGGCAGGACTTAGCTCGTCGGCTTCACTGGAAGTGGTGATTGGACAGACATTAAAGATATTGTATCAATTGGAGATTAGCCAACAAGACATCGCTTTGAATGGTCAGCAAGCTGAAAACCAATTTGTCGGTTGTAATTGTGGCATTATGGATCAGTTAATTTCTGCTTGCGGTGATGAGGGGCATGCACTATTAATCGATTGCCGTAGCCTAGAGTTAGCACCAATTCCAATTCCTGATGATCTTGTCGTCATGATCATCAATTCAAATAAAAAACGCGGATTAGTGGATAGCGAGTATAATATTCGGCGTCAGCAATGTGAAACTGCGGCGAAACAATTCGGCGTGAAAGCTTTGCGGGATGTTACATTGGCACAATTCGCCCAAAAGCAGGGGGAATTGACACCTCTAGTGGCTAAACGCGCTAAGCATGTTATTAGCGAAAACGACAGAACACTTGCCGCCGCAAAAGCCTTAACTGAAAATAATCTTCCCCTATTGAGTATGCTGATGGAGCAGTCACATATTTCTATGCGGGATGATTTTGAAATTACCGTAAAAGAGATTGATACCTTAGTAGAGATTGTGAAAGCGGTTCTGGGGGATCAAGGCGGCGTGAGAATGACAGGCGGCGGTTTTGGTGGCTGCGTGGTGGCATTGATGAAACAGCAACTCGTTACTCCTGTCATTGATGCGGTTGAGCAAAAGTATCAAGCGTTGACAGGGCTGAAGGCCGATATTTATGTTTGCCAGCCTAGTGATGGTGCTGGGATCATGGCGAATGCATGAAAATTGTAGGGAGAAAAGAATGCAGTTATCGAAAGACCAAGGGTATGTGGCACGTGCATCTAAAGTGATTGCATTGACCAACAGACATGGCATGAAAATTTTATTGTCAACCTTGGGAGCAAGTTGGATAAGCTGCATATTACCCATGTCGGCAGGTAAACGTGATGTTTTACTCGGTTCACCGAATATGGCGGCCCAAATGGATCAAGGCGTTTATCTAGGTGCAACCGTTGGGCGAGTTGCGAACCGGATTGCACATGGCCGTTTTAATTTAGCAGGTCGTGAGTATCAGGTGACAAGTAATCAAGGTGAACACTGTTTACATGGCGGTCGGGATAATTTTAGTTATCGTGTTTGGAAGGTGACTCAAATTAACCCATATGAGGCAATTTTTTCGTTGGTTTCAGAAGATGGCGATCAGGGATTTCCTGGGGAATTACAAGCTGAAGTCCGCTATATATTAACGGATGAAAATAAAGTCATTATCGACTATCGTACACAAGTGAGTGAGTTGTGCCCTGTAAATTTAACCAATCATGCTTATTTTAATTTAGCAGGGGAAGATTCGGCGAGAACGGCCTTAGAGCACGATTTACAACTAGCGGCCACCCATTATCTGCCTACCGATAAGGGGGGGATCCCAACAGGCGAATGGCGTGATGTTTCTGAGACGTTTTTCGATTTTCGTCGTAAAAAGCGTATAGGCTATGATTTTTTGCAAGACGATGATCAAAAAGCAGTTGGTGGTTATGATCATGCGATGATCTTGGCTCCAGAGCTTACGGATGGTGAGCAAACGGTCGCTTCACTCTTTTCACCAGAAGGTGATGTTCGAATGGATATCGCAACAACTTTGCCAGCAATGCAAGTTTATACAGGGAATTATTTGATTTCGGTTCCGGGAAAATCACGTCATTATACCCCGTTTTCAGGTGTGGCCTTTGAAACTCAGTTTCCACCGGATGCCGTTAACCACCCTGAATGGGGGGAGCAATACAGCGGTATTTCACAGCCAAATCAAATATATCACCAGAAAACGAGCTATCACTTTATTTTCTGAGAGTAACGCCGCCTCATGCGGCGTTTTTCGTATTACTATATTAAAAGTAGGGTCATCGTATCTATAATATACCCCATTGTTTTTTATACTAATGCATTGTTTAATGGCATCGACTGAACTTAGAGGTAAAAAATGGCAACGATCAAAGATGTAGCGAGAGAAGCGGGAGTGTCGGTGGCGACAGTTTCTCGAGTGATTAATCAATCACCGAAGGCAAGCAAAATGTCGATTGCTGCGGTTAAAAGTGCCATGAATAAACTCGGTTATCGTCCAAATGCAGCCGCTCGCGCATTGGTAAATCAAAGTTCTAACACCATTGGGGTATTGGTGAATGATGTCTCAGACCCTTTTTTTGGTACGATGGTCAAAGCGGTTGATGCGGTTGCCCACAAAAATGGTAAACACATTTTAATTTGTAATGGTTATCACACGGCGCAGGAAGAGCGCCAATCTATCGAATTGCTGATCAATAATCGCTGTGATGCCCTCGTTATTCACTCTAAAGCGTTGTCAGACGAAGAGCTGATAGAATTTGCCGAAGAAGTTCCTAGCATGGTATTGATTAATCGACGTATTGAGGCGATTGCTGATCGCTGTATTTCGTTGAATAACTACAAGGGTGCCTATCTTGCCACTGAGCACTTGATCCGCCAAGGCCATACTAAAATTGCTTATATTTCATCGGATCATAAAATAGAAGACGCTGAACAGCGGTTACTTGGCTATCGTGATGCATTGAAAAAACATGCAATTTCATTACCTGAAAGCTATATCGAATATGGCAAGCCTTATGGTGAGGGGGGTGAGCAGGCGATGACTAATCTATTGACTAAGTCCTTAGAGATCACCGCGGTTGTCGGGTATAACGATTTTATGGCCGCGGGGGCAATTGCAGTACTTGATGAAAATGACATTCATTCCCCAGAGCAGGTATCCGTGATTGGTTTTGATGATGTACTGATTGCCCGTTATATTCACCCTCGTTTAACAACCATTCGTTATCCCATCCAAATGATGGCTGAACGTGCCACTGAATTAGCGCTTGCTTTAGCACGTAATGAAAATATAGAGGCTGGTGGTTTAATCTATTCCCCTACACTGGTACAGCGTAATTCTGTACGTCCATTGAAAACCTCATGACTTCAATAATGTAAACGTTATCATATCTTTTGATGGCGTTGACCCACCAGAGACATTTTTTCTCAAAAAATCCAAAATCGGACATTTTATGTACGTGAAATCGCCTTTAATGTGTTAAATAACATACAATTATTTGACATTTCGTTGATAAAATTAATTTTTTATAAAAATCTGTGATTAATCTAACAGTGATATGCAATGGTAACGTTTACACTAATGGTGAATCATTTGGTGAAGGTGAAGGAACTTGATCATGCATACAGAAGGCGTTGGATTGAGCACATTAGACTACGGGATATTTATCCTGTATGTGCTTATTATCATATCAGTCGGTTTATGGGTTTCTCGTAATAAAAAAGGCGAGAAAAAAGGCACTAAAGACTATTTCTTAGCAGGAAAAACATTACCGTGGTGGGCAATTGGCTCTTCATTAATAGCTGCAAACATCTCTGCCGAGCAGTTTATCGGTATGTCAGGTTCAGGGTTTTCTATCGGATTAGCGATTGCCTCTTATGAGTGGATGGCTGCGTTAACACTAATTATCGTTGCTAAATATTTCATGCCTATTTTTATCGATAAGGGTATTTTTACTATCCCTGAATTCGTTGAAAAACGGTTTAATCGTACGTTAAAAACGATTTTAGCAGTATTTTGGCTAGCTTTATTTGTCTTTGTTAACTTAACATCTGTTCTTTATTTAGGTGCGTTGGCTCTACAGACTATCCTTGGCATTCCAATGTCTTATGCAATATTGGGTTTGGCGCTGTTTGCTATTGCCTACTCTCTTTATGGTGGTCTATCGGCAGTGGCGTGGACCGATGTTGTTCAAGTCTTCTTCCTTATTTTGGGTGGCTTACTGACGGCTATCATGGCGGTGAGTTACATCGGTGGTGATGCAGGGATCATGGCAGGTATGAGCCGTATGGTTAGTGAAGCTCCCCAGCATTTTGAAATGATTTTAAGCCAAGATAACCCTCAGTTTAGCAATTTACCGGGTATTGCGGTGTTGATTGGTGGTTTGTGGATCGCTAACTTGTATTATTGGGGTTTTAACCAATATATTATCCAACGCGCTTTAGCGGCTAAATCTATCAATGAAGCACAAAAAGGACTGGTTTTTGCTGCCTTCTTGAAATTAATTGTTCCTATCCTTGTTGTTGTTCCAGGGATTGCAGCGTATGTGATTGTCACTGATCCACAATTACTTGCGGGACTTGGTACAATGGCCCAAGAGCATATTCCAACGCTCGCACAGGCCGATAAAGCCTATCCATGGTTAACGCAATTTTTACCTGTCGGAGCGAAAGGGGTTGTATTTGCGGCATTGGCTGCTGCAATTGTTTCATCATTAGCGTCAATGTTGAACTCGGTCGCAACCATTTTCACGATGGATATCTATAAAGAGTATATTGCGCCTTCGACCAGCGATCATAAATTAGTTAATGTAGGTCGAGTCAGTGCGGTCGTGGCATTAATTATTGCCTGCTTTATTGCTCCATTACTGGGGAATATTGGCCAAGCTTTCCAATATATTCAGGAATATACAGGTTTAGTTAGCCCAGGTATTTTAGCCGTCTTCTTGTTAGGGTTGTTCTGGAAAAAAACGAATGCAAAAGGGGCAATTATTGGTGTGCTTCTTTCTATTCCGTTTGCATTATTCTTGAAGTTAATGCCTTTAGGTATGCCATTCCTTGACCAGATGATGTATACCTTCTTCTTTACTGCGGTAGTGATTGGGCTGATCAGCTTAACAACATCAAAAGAAGATGATAGCCAAGGTGCAATTATCCTGACATCAGAAACTTTTAAAACATCAACAGGCTTCAACGTTGCTTCTTATGCAATCATGATTATCTTGTGTGTACTGTATGCGCTGTTTTGGTAAGACATGGGCTTGATCAATAACGGGGACAGATGTCCCCGTTTTAGATCGAATAAATAAAGTTTTAGGTGTTGATTTCTTATTTTATTGGGAAAGTAAAAGAATAATACACTAATAATTTGTCAATCATTGGAGGGTATTTCTGAATATTTTGTTTTAAGATGTCATGAGTAAACGCGTTATATTGGCCAGTTTAATGAACATGTTATTACTCAGGGTAACAAGGAATGTATATGCGCCATTTATTAAAAATTGCAGTTTTGCTGACTACAACTCTACATTCGATATCAGTCAGTGCAAATGAATATGCCCAAGATGATGAAAGTTACCTTCAATTTCTGAATGAAGAGGTGTCATATTATTGTTATTCCGAGCTAGAAAATCTTATTCTTAGTTCAAATTATCCACCCGCCGTAAAATATAAAAAGTCTTCCGATAGAGTCTCTATGGATGCCAGTTATCAAGACGAAAATATATTAGAAATAGGCATAATCGACAGTTGTAGCGATTATCTTCCGGGAGAGCAATTACAAAGGCCAATAGGCACTTTAAGTTATTTACTGAGATCAAATACGTTATGGACGACAGATAGTGATGGTCGGAAATTAAAGCAATTGGCGTTTGATAAAAAGTTAGGGGAGCAATATCAAAACTGCATTAAAAGAGAACAGTTTTGCTCTCAACGGCGCGAGCAGATCGGCTCTGAATTTTTTTCACCTAAATCAGATACATGGGTGGTCGTTGGCGAAAAAAAAGCATATTTCCACTCCGCTCCAACACCAGAATGCAAGAGTAATATTAATTTTGTAATACCTAATGATAAGGTGAAGGTTTTTAATCAACTAGCTAACTCTATGATTGATGATGAGGAAAATGAATATGTCTTTGTAAGTTATGGTAGAGCGAGAGGTTGGTTAAATGTGGAATCCGTATCCAAGCCTGAGGATATCTATTATAAGCTTGAGGAGCCATCAAAAGGGAATTATAGAGTTAAAGAAAAACGCCTCTACTTTTATGAAGACCCAGCCTTAGCTTGCGAAAAACCTGGACAGCCTTATGTCATTGAAGGGGATTCAGTATGGCTATTTAGTGCGCAAGAGTTTCCTGGTTTTGCTTACGCAAGTTACACTAACCCTAATACTGGAACGTTCACAACAGGGTGGCTACGGATTAATGGGCTAGAGAAAGAATAGAGTCAGCCTATAGAAATTGAAATAATAAATGAATAGAGCCGTGGTAAATAGCGTTATATCTATTTAGCCACGGGTTAATATCTTAATGGGCATTTACTTTTTATCAGTATAAATCTGGCAGGGATAGTAATGCTAGAAAGAGTATTCACAACTTTTGTGAGTTTGACTTGTGCTAAATAATAATTCGCTTTTTCTTTATCCATAACAACGTCATATCCGTGATCATACATATAGGCTATATTTTTAAAGGCGGTGTTTTCGAGAGTATTTTACCGGTGAAATAACGTATGGCTCCTCTTTGACTGTTGGATGAGCTTTATGCCGATGTAGTGAGTCACTTGAAAACGGTATTCGAAAATTTGCAGTGCCAGAGATGACGAGTAGAAACCGCAAAGCAGATGCAAATAACGACCATGGAAAGACTTTTAAGAGTATTGTCTGTAAGAGGAAAAATTGACATTCTGCCATGGTCGTTTAATTTCAATCGGTTTAGCGTTGAATTAACTTAACTTCCTGTAAACCAAATAAAGCCACCCATTGTAATAACTGATAAAATGGTACTCCAAAATAGTGTTGATGCCATTTCTTGCTCCCCTGTTTTATATTCCACCGCAAAAATAACCGCTATTGATGCTGTAGGGATAGCCAGTGTTACAGACACTAAGCCTCGCTCGACATGAGGTATATGTAACGCCATCATAATTACCAGTATAATTAAAGGTAATAGAATATTTTTACTCAGAACGTTTATGATAACAGATAGAGAAAAACTCACTTTTTGTGCATAGAGAACAGCGCCTACAGCAAATAATGCCACTCCACCAGTTGCTTGACCTAATAAAATAAATGAACCTTTTAAAAACTTAGGCATATCCAATCCAATCAGTAATAAAATAAAAGCTAGGATAGGTGCCCATACGACAGGTTGCATTAACGCATTTTTTATACTGTTAGCAACAATTGAAAATACACTTTTCTTATTTGTTGATGTGTTGTCAGAATCGCCACCAACTAAAAAGACTAATGCTAATGGAACCTGAATTAAATTCATTAATAAGCTACCGACGGCAATTGCAATATCAGCATCTGTAGTAAACAGAACGCCTAATACAGGGGTTCCAACAAAAGGTACAGCAGGACCGGCAATAGCAATGGAACGTAATGCGGCTAAACGAGCGCTAGATTTGAAGATGAAGCGGGAAATAAGGAAAACAGCAAGAAACCCCACCACCATGCCCACGAATATCCACAAGAAAACATCAACGTTATTGATTACTTCTGTTAATGGAGTACTTAATATTCCTGCAAATAGCAATAATGGTAAGGCATACAACATAACCATTTTATTTAATATAGTGGCTTGATCCTTATTGAAGTCATGTCGATACCCTGCAAAATATCCGAGTAAAAGAGTAACCACAATAGGCAGTAACGCTGTAATAATAGTATCTAACATTAGATAACCTCTTTTATACGCAAAAAAGGCGCAATAACACGCATTGCGCCTCAAGTTTATTTAATTACAACAAAGGAGGTGTCGTAGGAATAATAGGAACTTCAATCACGGTAGGAACTGAACGTGAAAATGCCACCTTACATATTTGGCTTATCTCATCTATTGTTTCAGCACGTACGCCAACACAACCATAACCTTTAGCTAAAGAAGTGATATCTATATCAGGCAAGTCAAGGCCCGGAACGCCTGGGGAATCTTCTAATTCAGCAAAGGATTTCAAGATCGCATATTCATAGTTTCGTGGTACAACAAACAATATAGGTAGCTTAAGTTGAGCAGCTGTCCATAGGCCTTGAATTGAATATTGCAAAGAACCATCACCGATAATGGCTAGAACAGGACGATTTCTACCGCTATCTCTTTCTGCTAATGCGATACCAATACTTGCGGGTAAATTCCAGCCAAGGCTTCCGCTTGCAAAAGTGTAGAAAGAGTCTGGCTTATCAATAGGCCATGCGGTATGCAATTCACCAAGATTAGAGGGTGATTCTTCGATTAACACAGTATTTTCGGGAGTAAACTCACGTAACCCTTGAAATAATTCTAATGCAGAAAGCTGTTGACCTTTATGTGGTAATGGCGGTGCTGCTGGGTGAGGTGACATTCTGTGATGTTGTTGCGGAACTTTAGGTGGTGTTATTGAGCGTTTTGGCACTAGATTGAGTAATGCTTCTAATGCTAACACCGGGCTAGATAACAAACTATCACCAACAGGAGCTCTTCCAGATTCATTAGGGTCATCAGTAATATGCAGTAATTTTAACCCCTCGGGAATATATTCGCCTTCCACATAAGGATAATAGCGAAATATCGGTGCGCCAATAACAATAGCGACATCATAGCCTTTCAATTTTTCTGATAACGGTTGAATAGCAAAAGGCAATCCGCCAGCATAAAGAGGATGGTTTTCAGGGAATGAGGGCACCTCTGACGCGGGGGCACTGAATACATGGCAATTCAATTTTTCTGCTAATTGGATCCCAATATCCCAGCCTTTCCCTCGAGCAATACCAGAACCATATATAAGTGCTGGATTTTTAGCCGTTGATAGCTTATCGGCAAATTGAGAAATCCGGATAGGGTCTGGCGCAAATTGTGATGCAACAGTGCGTACTACAGCATCACCTAATGCAGGTTTATCCCAATCATCTAGCGGAATGGATAGAAAGACAGGACCAGCAGGTGGTTGTAATGCCATTGCATAAGCGCGCATAAATGCAGCGGGTACATCTTCTGCTCTGACAGGTTCATAGCTCCATTTTATCCAAGGTTTAGGCAGTTCTGTTGGTGAAACGTTGGTTAACCAAGGTTCCATTAACAACATTTCACGAGTTTGATTACCCGCAGTAATAATTAATGGTGTTTTATTCTGTGCCGCAGTCATAATATTACTCATTGAGTTACTTAGGCCTGCGGAGGTATGGACGTTGACGATAGCTGGTTTTCGAGTCGCCTGAGCATAGCCGTCGGCAGCACCAACCGCTGATGATTCGTGTAATGTTTGAATGTAACGAAAATCTTTAGGGAAATTTTTTAAAAAAGTCTCCTCTGTTGAGCCTGGGTTACCAAATAAAGTCGTTAGTTCAAGCTGACGTAATAAATCAAAGGTGACGTCACGGATAGTTTTTGTCTTCATATCGTACTAATTCCTTAAATCAATAAAAGTTAATATTGGTCATGCAGGTTCTAGCTAAATGAAAAACAACAATGGCATTTTGAAGAGTGTTAACTATCTAATTTCGTTTAGTTGCTTGATTATTTATCATAACACCAGTTATTTAAGATGTAATGAAGTTATAATATTTTAATATTAACTCTATTGATATTTATAAACATTAACGCAATCATTAATAGATTTGTTTTAGATTTAATAACTATTTACTTTTGATTATTATTTATTGAGTGGTTTTGTTTGATAAGGTGTAAAGATTAATTCAAACAAACATAATGTTGCGTTTATTTTGTCTATTTATGATTGCTTTTCTTATAGGCTAAGTTTATTTTTTTATATCTTATAAGGTATTTTATCAGTTGGTTTTTTATTTAAGTAAACATTATCCATAAAATCAATCATATTCGTTTAACTGTGCTATTTATGAATTTTAACTGTTTTTATCGGTGCTGCATCACTGATTGCTGTATATTGGGAATAATTAATTCTTTTTCCATCTAATGCATTAAGATAACGTAAATTAACATTAACTTTTAACAGATGAACCGATAATTGCTTTTGATGGATTAAAATAAAAATGGAGGTCGGCTTCGCTGATTTTGAGAAGTAATATTGGACTCACTGTTAAATGTGTACATATTGAATCAAAGGTAATTCATATGATAAAACCAGTATCAACCACAAAACTATCACAAGTATCTGCATAGGCAGTTGCAGAAGCTACGAGTATTAAAGTAACCATAGGAAATCGGTGCATAATATCCTTTTAGGTTTATTCAATAGAATTAAAACTAAAATCTATCGCTATTAAAGGGATATTTCATTTAAGAAAATTGGGGATGAGTCGATTATGGGGACAGGGGTCCCCATATTTGGTCATAATGATTAAATAACAAACAAGTCCATAAACGCATTGACCGGCATCGCTTCAAGCAATGGTTTATCAAGTGATGCAGCAAGAATTCGTCTTTGTTGCGTTTCAGGGAACTGACGTGCCAGATTGGTTCTGTATTTCTTTAATAGTAGAGGGATCCCTTCTTTACGGCGACGTTTGTGGCCAACTGGGTATTCGATTAATACTTCATCAAGGCATTGACCATCTTTAAGCTTAATCGTTAACCCATTGGCGATAGAGCGCTTCTCTGGATCATGGTAATCCTGTGTGAAGCTAGGCTCTTCACGGCAAACTATTTTGCTACGTAAGTTATCAATACGTGGGTCATTAGCAATATTATCTTCATAGTCAGCAGCGGTTAAACGCCCAAAAATCAGTGGGATCGCAACCATATATTGAATACAGTGGTCTCGGTCAGCTGGGTTATTAAGTGGCCCTTGTTTATCAATAATCCGTACACAAGCTTCATGGGTGCGTATCGATACGCTCTCAATATCATCAGCACTTTTACCAAGTGATTTTAATTGCTCATGCAGTTGTAATGCAGCTTCCACCGCAGTTTGTGCATGGAATTCAGCAGGGAACGAAATTTTAAACAGCACATTCTCCATAACATAAGAGCCATAGGGGCGTTGGAAACGGAAAGCTTGCCCATTAAACAGCGCATCATAGAAGCCCCATGTTTTTGCGGTTAGTGCGCTGGGATAGCCCATTTCACCTTTTTGTGCCATAAGAGCTAGCCGAACTGCTCGAGAGGTTGCATCCCCCGCAGCCCATGATTTACGCGAACCTGTATTTGGTGCATGTCGATAAGTACGTAAACTGTGGCCGTCAATCCAAGCGAGGGATACCGCATTTAATATCTCTTCGCGATTGAGTCCTAACATCTGTGCTACGACGGCGGTAGAGGCTACTTTGACTAAAATAACATGGTCAAGCCCTACCTTATTAAAGGCATTTTCTAAGGCGATACATCCTTGAATTTCATGTGCTTTGATCATAGCGGTGAGCACATGCCGAATTGTTAAAGGTGGTTTACCTTTTGCGAGCGCTTCTCGCGATAACCAATCCGCGACCGCGAGAATACCGCCTAAGTTATCAGAGGGATGGCCCCACTCAGCGGCAAGCCAAGTATCATTAAAATCTAACCAGCGGATCATGGTGCCAATATTGAAAGCGGCCTGTACAGGGTCGAGTTGAAATTGCGTGCCAGGTACTTTTGCGCCATTAGGCACGACCGTACCTGGAACGATAGGACCGAGCAATTTTTTACATGCAGGATACTCGAGCGACTCCATACCGCAACCAAGCGTGTCTAGAAAGCAATAATAGGCGGTGTCATAAGCTAAGTCAGAGACGATGGGATATTCGGTGACATAATCGACGATATCACTGATCACTTTATCGAATTCTTGCTGATTTAAGGTAGCTGTTGTCATTGATATGATCCTTATTAACGCTGTTCCATGCGAGTAAATAGTTTGTTTTCTGGGCCAATATAGTTAGCAGAAGGGCGAATAATTTTATTATCTTGGCGCTGCTCGATGATGTGTGCAGACCAACCTGCGGTTCGTGCCATAACAAACAGTGGGGTAAACATGGCGGTCGGAATTCCCATCAAATGATAAGTGACTGCGGAGAACCAATCTAAATTCGGGAACATATTTTTTTCACGCTTCATCACCGACTCTAAATGGTGCGCGATATCATAAAGTTGACGGTTTAAACTTTGCTCAGACAGTTGCAGTGCTACCGATTTAATAATGGGGTGACGGGGATCTGCAAGGGTATAAACGGGATGACCGAAGCCGATGATCACCTCTGATTTAGCGAGACGCGCCATAATATCGCGTTCCGCTTCCTCAATAGAGGCATAGCGTTGTTGTATCTCTAAAGAAACCTCATTTGCTCCACCATGCTTAGGCCCACGTAATGCTGCGATTGCTCCTGTTATTGCAGAGTAAAAATCGGTGCCTGTTCCGGCAATGACGCGAGCAGCAAAAGTGGAGGCATTAAATTCATGTTCAGCGTAGAGAATAGAGGCTATGTGCATGAAACGTTCCCACTGCGCTGGTGGCTTCTTACCGTGTAAAAGATGCAGAAAATGTGCGCCAATCGACTCATCATCGGTTTCTGTTTCAATTCGGCGTCCATGATGGCTAAAGTGATACCAATACAGCAGCATGGAGCCGAGAGAGGCAAGTAACCTGTCAGCAATCTCTTTGGCTCCGGCTAATGTGTGCGCCTCTTTTTCAGGTAAAACACAACCCATGACAGAAACGCCTGTACGCATCACATCCATGGGATGGGCATTTGCAGGGATTGATTCTAAGGTTTGTTTTACACTGGCGGGTAAGCCCCTTAATGCCTTTAATTTTTCTTTATAAGCCGTTAATTCAGAGCTTGTGGGGAGCTTTTCATGAATGAGGAGGTAAGCAACCTCTTCAAATTCACACTGAGTAGCGAGATCGTGTATATCATAGCCTCGGTAGTGCAAATCATTGCCATTTTTACCGACAGTACAAAGTGCGGTATTCCCCGCCGCGATACCTGAAAGTGCAACGGATTTTTTGGGTTTAAATTGCGATGTGTTAGAAGTGTTCAGTTGTTCAGTCATCGGATCATCCTTTGTAGGGTTTACACAACGTGTTTTATTGAATTAATTATTTCTGTTGTGAAAATAAGGCATCTAATTTTTGTTCATAATCGTAATAGTTAATACTTTGGTACAACTCGTCACGGGTCTGCATGATTGGCACAACACTTTTTTGCGTACCCTCTTGACGTAAAGTGGTATAAACCTGCTCTGCGGCTTTATTCATCGCACGGAAAGCAGAAAGGGGATACAGCGCAATCGCAATGCCAACACTGCGTAACTCATCAAGGGTAAAGAGTGGGGTTTTCCCAAACTCAGTCAGATTGGCAAGGACAGGTACTTGAGTATGATTGACGAATTGTTGATACATGCTTAATTCGGTTATTGCCTCAGGGAAGAGCATATCAGCCCCCGCTTCGATATAGGCATGCGCTCTTTCTAGAGCGGCCTCTAACCCTTCAACGGCGAGAGCATCAGTCCGAGCCATGATCACAAAATTATCATCAACACGCGCATCGACCGCAGCTTTAATGCGATCAACCATCTCTTGTGTAGAGACTATTTCTTTGTTTGGTCGGTGACCACAACGCTTTGCTCCGACCTGATCTTCTAAATGTAGGCCGGCTGCACCTGCTTTATAGATAGATTTCACTGTCCTAGCGACATTAAATGCGGAGGGGCCAAAACCAATATCGGCATCTACCATTAAAGGGAGATCACACACATCGGTGATGCGCCGAATATCAATTAAAACATCGTCTAAAGTGGAAATTCCTAAATCGGGTAAGCCTAAAGAGCCAGCCGCTACGCCACCACCAGAAAGATAAATGGCTTTGTAACCTGCACGCTGGGCAAGTAAGGCATGATTGGCATTGATCGTGCCAACTAGCTGTAGAGGTGTTTCACTATCCAATGCATTACGAAACGCTTGTCCGGCTGAAATAGATGACATAGAAAGCCTCATGTTATCAAAGTGCTAATAAAGTGTAGCTGAGTTTGTTTTAATTATGCGTAGCAAGTGCCGTGCCATAATCGCCGAATAATGGGATAATTATTTTATTTATTGAAAATCAATTAGATGTGAATAGTGTTGTTTTTGTGAGCTAACTTGGAGTTTTGTATAAAGCCATTGTGTTGTTTCAATGAAACAGTGCTAATGTCTATTGAAACATTATATGAAACGTAATTGGGTTTCAGGATCAAACTTATGCAAAAACCAATTATTTGGACAGTTTCTGTCTCTCGATTATTTACACTATTTCGTGATATCAGCCCAGAATTTAGCGCTCAAGCGGAGATAACACCACTCAATATGGGGTTTGAGCAGGCGGCAGAAGAGGTGCGTGAACGGCTCAAAACCGGGCATTGTGATGCAATAATTAGTGCTGGTTCAAATGGCGCTTACTTAAAAAGTCACGTATCGGTTCCGGTGATCATCGTTAAAGTCAGTGGATTCGATGTGATGCAAGCGCTCGCGAAAGCACGTGAGATCAGTCATAAAGTTGGCATTATTAATTATCAAAAAATTATCCCTTCATTAGATGAGTTTCAAAGAAACTTTGGTTTGCGCATTGAACAACGTAGCTATATCACCGCAGAGGATGCAAGGGCGCAATTAAAGTCATTAAAAGCCATGGGGATCAATGTGGTTGTTGGTGCAGGGCTGATTATGGATCTTGCCCAAGAGTTGGGAATGACGGGGATCTTTATTTATTCAACCGAAACAATACGCCAAGCTTTTTACGATGCTATTGAATTAAGTCGCATTTCTTACGATCAAAAAACCACACCAATCGGTTATCAGCCAGAAAACACAACCAAAGTACGACATACAATCAATGACTTAATTGGTGCTTCCCCTTTAATGGAACGAGTACGCCAAGAGATTATGCTTTACGCGCGCTCTGAGGCAACAGTGTTAATTCAAGGGGAAAGTGGCACAGGAAAGGAAATGGTGGCGCAAGCTATCCATCATGAATATCGATTATTTAATCAGCATAAAAGAAAGGCACCTATGCCATTTGTTGCTGTCAACTGTGGTGCTATCCCTGAAAATTTATTAGAAGCAGAGCTATTTGGCTATGAAGAAGGAGCATTTACTGGCTCTCGGCGCGGAGGGCGAGCAGGTTTATTTGAAATGGCAAATGGCGGCACCTTATTTTTAGATGAAATAGGGGAAATGCCATTAGCGTTGCAAACTCGGTTGTTAAGGGTATTGGAAGAAATGACGGTGGTACGTATTGGCGGATATCGCCCATTACAGGTGAACGTCCGTGTTATTTGTGCGACCCACTGTGACCTTGATAATTGGGTAAAAGAAGGGCGTTTTAGAGCCGATTTATTTTATCGACTGGGTGTTTTGCGCATGAAAGTACCTTCATTACATGAACGCGGAGAGGATATCTATATGCTAGCAGAGCGGCTACTAAAACTGGCATTTGCTGGCTTACAACAATCACTGCCCGCATTTAGAGTTCAGCAACTATTTAGTTGCCGTGATTTTTTTAAGCACTATTTATGGCCGGGTAACGTGCGTGAATTACGCAACTTAATGGAACGAGTGGCGTTATATTGCAGCGCATATCCAGATAAAGCGATTACGCAAACGATGTTGGTAAGTTTATCGCCTGAACGTGAAACGGTGACGGCGGATTTTACACAAGCTAAGCAAGTCGGTGCCTCACTTTCTGAGGTGATGGATTATTTTAAAGGGGATAGACAAGCCGTTGCACGTTATTTAGGAATAAGCCGCACAACATTATGGCGGAGATTAAAACAGGAAAACGAACAAAATTAATTCAAACGACGTTAATTGCCGATAAATACGATTTTCAATTATAAAAATGAATAAAAAAGATAATTAATCCTAGTAAGTATCTTTAATGATCAAATGGCGCAGCACAATATTGTAATAAAATATTTTTTAATAGATAACCAATAAAATTTATCAATATGATTGTGGTTAAAATTCAATCAATCAGTGCTATTGCTTTTATTGAAGGGATCGCTTTTAATTAGTTGTTTTAAAAGGTATTTTTATTTTTATTGCCTTTGCGGCCAACAACACTTTCCCAAGAAAAATTGTGATTTTTCTCACATAAATATTTTTACTAGTGAGCATTAGTTTTTCTCATTTTAATTTACCCCATTAAAGTTCTATATTGCCGCCAAATTAGTCTTACCATTTTATTTAAACACCTGCACTAGTCGCCGGACTGGGTATCTTTTGGGTACTCAATATTGCCGCGTGGCCCCCCGATGAATGCAGCGCAGAGACTCAAAATAATTCAATCTGTAGTTAGTTGGCCAAGTCTGAATGGTTAAGTGCATTAAGTAACAATGTGACTAGTGCGAATAAACCCAGTCAACAATGCTGTTATTTGAATGATGGCGAGTCATTATTTATTTTGTCAGTGGGAGAGTAGGTCGTGAAACAGGCCTCTACATTAATGCGCAAACAAGACAGTACATTTGTACCTGTCGCGGGCTTGACCATTTTTGCAATTGCTTCGGGGTATCTAATGAGCCTTATCCCATTATCAATGGGTGGCTTTAATATCGATACAAGTTATGCGGGCTGGTTAGCTAGTGCCTACTATATTGGTTTATTAATTGGGTCAATGATGATCGAACCTATTATTGCTAAAATAGGTCATCGTCTCTCATTTATTGCTTTTTTATTAATGTTGGCGGCAACCGTGGTTATTTTGCCGTGGACACCGAACATTTCTGCTTGGTTACCAAACCGTTTGATTGCGGGGATTGCCGTCGCTGGGATTTTCGTGGTTGTTGAATCGTGGCTCCTGATTGGTGACAGCCCTAAAGAGCGAGCGAAACGCCTCAGTTTTTATATGACATCTCTTTATGGTGGAACCACATTGGGGCAGTTGGCTATTGGTGTTATTGGCACTCAAGGCGCTTATCCATTTATGGTTGTGCTTGGGCTATTACTGCTTGCCGTTTTACCACCACTGTTATTTCGTCAGGGGCAACCAGCATGTGATTCGCATCAAAAACTATCATTGAAAAAAATTGCTCGTCTCAGTAAGCCTGCAATGATTGGTTGTATGACATCCGGAATTTTGATGGGAACAATTTATGGGTTAATGCCTTTATCATTAAAAAATGGCCCATTTAACACTCAACAAGTGGGTGTGTTGATGGCATCAATTATTCTAGGCGGTATGCTGATCCAGCCAGTCGTCAGTAAACTGTCAATTATGATGAGTAAAACGTTGCTGTTAGCGATGGTGTCGTTACTGGGGGTATTTGCAATGGGGATTATTTATATCTCTAACGATTACCTTGTGATGATAGTCGCATTGGCGCTGCTGGGGATGTCTTCGTTTGCACTATACCCAATTGCGATTACGTTGGCCTGTGACAATTTAGATTCTTCTTATATTGTTGCGGCAACTCAAGTTATGTTGTTTAGCTATAGTGTGGGATCTGCTGTGGGTCCATTAGTCGCTGGAACCTTCTTAGAGCAACATAATGGTTTGGTTAACTTCTTCTTTATTGTATTAACGGTTACAACAATTTATATGCTTATTGCCAGTGTGCGTCGTAAAGCGGGTGTATTGGCAAATTAACTATAAAGTTTAAGCCAAAAGCCGTGTTGTTCATTGAGTTAACACGGCTTTTATCGATTAAATAGGGCTATTTCTTTTTATTAAAAGAGATAGCCGCTAATGTTTCACCAACCTCAATATTACCTGTCGCCCCAACAATGCGTTGTTGCCACATTTCCCCTAGTCGAAAATCCCATGATAAAGGTTGAATGACTGTGCGTCCCGCATTTGGTGCAAATGTCAATTCGCTAAAATATAATGTGTCTTCTGACATCAAAAAATCAGCACGGCAATAGTCAAAAGGGCTGACAAGCCGCTGAGCCAACCTTAGCATCTCTTGGAATAACGGAGGCTCTGCAACGGGCTCTAACATATTCGGATAGCCAAATGTCACAGGTTGCAGCTGCCATTGCGTATCATAGATATTAATAAACTCATTACCCAACTCATCGCTATAGTCGATCTCTGCGTACATTGGTTTACCCGCAAAACAGTGGATACGACAGGTCTCGGGAATGAGCTTTCTATTTTTGTTTGCAAACAGATCAATATATGATTCACAAATTATTTTGGCTTTAATATTTTTATAATGCCGTTCACGCGTGATGTAATACAAATTTTTCATTAAGTGAAATGAAAGCTTGTCTTTCGCTTTTTGTAGATTAAATTGTGCTTTATTGACACAAATAACACTACTACCACTATCATGATTACATTTCAATACGAAACGTTCTGGTAATTTATCAATATTGATTTCATTAACGTCATTATAGGTGGCTAAAATTGGTACTAAATATTGTTCCCCAATTTTTCGAGAAACATATTCCCTGACTGCCAGTTTATCGGCTAATTGTGTATATAACGGATTTCGGTCATATATCATCCGATAATTGACTTTCTCATTAAAGCTTTTGGGAGTATCAAAATTAGGGATATAACCGATTTTTTTCCTAAACTTATTAGTGAGATAGAGCTTATCGCTGATAACTACCGAACGTAGTTTTTTGAGTAAATATTCGACTTTTTTCATATGAGTCGCCAACCATTCTTTATGTTATTTTTAATATTTTTTTACAATTTGAAATTGTTTGAAGATTATATTTCTTTAAACATAAATAGATATTAAATATGAGGGCTATTGTTAATAAATCTGCTTTTATAATTAATTTTTTCTTAAGGTTGCTTTTAATATAAACAAAAAATCAATAACCTTAACTCGTCTAAGGTATTACACCTAAGATTTATCCTTTTTTATATCAAAATTCATCGTTTTATTTTTATACTCAATAAGTTGATCCTAGAGATAAGTTATCGTATCACCCGTAACCCCGCTAAACCTTAAGAAATAATTTAATTCGAAACTATTAGTTAGCTAATCAATGATTAACCATCTATATTTAAAACGTAAAATTAATCAAATGTATGATGAGGTAACAGTGATGAAAACTAACGAATTTTCTCAGCCTTATTTATTGCTACTCGATATAATCAACCCTGCAATAATACAGTTTAATAAAACAACGAGGGAGGCTTATAACCTCGTTGAAGGGCTGGGTGGTACGCCTGATGGTATAGATGTTGATCCTGTAAGACGTTTGATTTACTGGAGTAATATGGGAGATGACTTTGATGCTGATGACGGCTCTATCAATGTGATGAATTTTGATGGAACAGCCAGAAAGATGCTGATAGGCAATGGTCAAACCAGAACGCCAAAACAGCTTCAACTTGAGCAACAATCACAACGATTATATTGGTGCGACCGAGAAGGAGGGAAAATTAGTTCATGCAAAACCGATGGATCCGATTTACAAACTCACGTTGAACGACCACGCAATAATCAAGGTAAAGTCGATATATTAGACCAATGTGTGGGAATTGCCCTCGATGTTGCAAATAATTGGCTCTATTGGACACAAAAAGGTACTGCAAAAGGTGGGCTAGGTCGTTTATTTCGAGTGCCATTACAGCCAAAAGCCAATTATCATCCATCCGATAGGAAAGATATTGAATTATTACTCGACAAGCTTCCCGAGCCTATTGACCTATTAATTGATGAAGAAAAGCAAATTCTGTATTGGACAGATAGGGGCGGGGAGCCAAATGGTAATAGCCTAAATTGTGCGGAAATGACGGAGCATGGGTTGGCTAATTATCGAGTGATTTGCCGAGGTTTTAACGAAACTATCGGCTTAACGTACGATAAAAGTGCTCAATTGATGTATATTGCCGATTTACTTGGCGGGGTTTATCAGGTCACTTTAGCAACTGGCAAAGTCGATAAACTACATCAAGGTAAAGGTTATACAGGTATAGCACAGTATGCGGGTTAGGTATGACCACTTTTATGCGTTTTTATATGGTATATAAAATAAATTAAAGTATTTCTATATTGACTGATCCTCTTGTCCACCATTATTCACAATCAAGTTTATTTAATGGTGGGCGGAAAGAGAGATAAGGCCTGTCGAGCGACTATTTTGTTTTATGGTTATCAGTCGTCACCCATTTGGATAGAATAATTAAGCCTTCATGCACTGTAAAACCATTACGGCGATAATAACTTTCCGATGGAAAACCTTTCTCAGTATTTAGAATAATAGCGTTAAGATTGCATGTAACGCATTGCTGTTCGATATATTGCATAAATGCACTACCTAGCCCTTTACCCTGAAAATCAGGATGAATAAATAGCTCATCAATATAGTATTCAACCCCTTGATTCCATGGTTTTTTAAAACCAAGGCAAGCACCAACAATGCGCTTTTCTATCTGTATAACATAACCCATAAAATAATTATTACCTAAATGATGGGTAATAAACTCAATTATGGGGTGATGTGATGGCCATTGTTCAAACCAAGGAGCAGAGCTGTAGGTTTCACAGTAAAGTTTTGCGCACTCTTCAACCATTTCGCTGGTTAAAGTAATAAAATTAGCAGGAGGTAGCATGTATATCATCACCGTATTATTTTTTATTGTAATAGTTTATCAACAGAGTCGCACTATTAATACGTTTTAAATGCGCTGTGAGTGATAATAAGAATGGTGTATTTTATACTGATTAATAGATCTGGCTATGTTAGTAATAATGGCAGAATGCGGGTGTATTCGAGTCGCTACATGAAATTAATTTTAATATGTGTATGGATATATAGCTAAAAAACAATTATTACTTTTGCCCATCATAGCCTATTGAAAATGAGTATTCATTATTTTTAAAGTGAGTCTACAAACACGTTTCGAAGATAAGAATAATCAGTGAAGTTGTTGAAGGTCTATTTGTTATATGTGAGTTATAATAATAATTTCTTTTAAATAGGTTTTTATAGCCTTATAGTTATGATTGAATTAGAATTTGAATTAAACCAAAGGGGATGGATACGAAAAGATGGTTAGTGATATCAATGCTATTATCATTGAGTAGTACTGTATTAGGCGCTACAGATAGATATGATGATTATCTATCTAGAATAAATAGTATTTGTAAAAAACATTCTGAGCCAGCAAATTGTGAAGATGAGGTCAATATTCTTTTACAAAATGTGCTTATGAATGGTGACATACTCTCACGGTGTGAAAAAGAGGAAGAAACGGGAACAATGTCTACAGAATGTAAAGATTTCGCTGACTTTTGGATGTATTTGACCAAGTAATGATGTTTTTTTAATGAGGAAAAGGCTTTAGCATACATTACATTTTTCGTAGTCTTAAGCCTGAGAGGGATAACATATTCTGGAAAATATTTAGAACATCAATACAAACCTGATAATTTTACTATACAGTAGATAAATATTGTGGCTTGATTATGAATTAAGGTTCTGGGTATTAATTAAAATTATAATGCGGTCTGATAAACGTTATTTTTAAAACTATCTGCTGAAGGTTAATTTCTGGAAATAATCCGATGCAGTAACTTGTTGCTTGAATGGTATTAAGATAAAAAGTCATCTTTAATTAATTGATGACTTTTTATTTAATGAATTTTAAAATGTTGTATTATTTAGCCACTTTTTGAGAAATTAGAAGCCCAACGCCTGCACTAGCTAATAGACCAGAACAGGTGCGATTAAAAACCTTTTTAGCATTTGGTTTTCTTAGTAACTTCTTCATATGTAAACCTAACCAGGCATAGAGCATGATTGCAATGAATTCAAGTAACAAAAATAAAGAGCCAAGTGCTAGAAATTGGGATTCAGTTGGTAGTTGTGGATTAACGAATTGAGGAAGAAAGGCTGTGAATATGAGTATCGCCTTTGGATTTCCCGCTGCGACCAAAAATTCTTGCCTTGCTAATTTTATTATCGAACTATTTTTCTTGGTTTCTTCAAATTTGAACTCATCAGTTGGAGAGTTCCATAATTGGTATGCAAGCCATAGAAGATAAGCAACGCCAGCAAATTTGATTATGCTGAAAATGACTTCTGATGTCTGCAAGACAACAGCTAAACCAAATGAAGCTAAAATAAGCATAATCACAAATGCGAATAACCTACCAATTCCCCCCGCGCAGGAGTATGCAAAGCCATAGTATACTGCATTGTTAACAGAAAGCAGGTTATTAGGCCCTGGTGCTAGGTTCAAAGCAAAACAAGCAGGAATAAAAAGAAGTAAAGTTGAAAGTTCCATATCTGTCCAATAGTGTTTTTAATGTATGTTTGCATACCAATCATACATATAAGCAGAATAACAATCATCTTGAAAGTCGCCCAGTGCGGCTTTTTTGTATCTGTCGACCCAGAATGACACACAACACTTCACGTTCATATAAGAGCCTTAAGTCGGATTTTTATTAACTTTAATCATAAAAGATGACATCGATAAAGCATTTTTTCTAGATAAAAAGTCAAATGATGTCATTATGGTTGTTACTGAATCAGAAAAAATATCTAACATTAAAGATATTGTTGAAGACTGTGAGCTTTATATTGTTGTTACAGATGACAATGAAAATTCAGTATAATATAAATGTACGGATGATAAAGGTAATGAACAAAAGTACAGTACAAGTGGAGAGCCTATTCAGTGATTCCATATACGATTTATTTGATCTTAACCATATTGGGAATTGTTTTTTATTTTAAGATTAGAAATCAGTATTCCTCAAAGTTTAGGCCAACTAGCAAGTTAATATATGTACGACGATTTTTAATCGTTTATTGTTATATTGTTGGCGCATATGGTATTTATCTAACAACAAAACAGAGTGAAGAGACGATTGTTAATTGGATGATGTTTGGTTATTCAGTCATTATTTTGTTATGCTATTTAAAAATGATATGGAAGCTAGAGTCTTTCCGTAGTAAACGGTAATCATCATGTCCTATTAGCCACTATAAGTTATTAGTGGCTTGTTTCTTATAGTGCACGTGTATTTAGTATGCATTCTAGGTAATATTACTGTTTGCTCAGCTTAGCTGGCGGAGTCTGAATTAGTCGCTTAACTAAATGATTTTATAGTACTAATGTTTAATTCAACTTTTAATTTGGGCCTATTGTTGGGCCTAAAGTTTATTTTGATATTTTTTGATGTGGACTAAAAAGTAGATTGCTATTCTAACATGGTTGATTGGTGAAACGAGCAATAAAACTTGGTGGTTAGCTTGCATTGATTAGTTGAACTCACAGCGAAGAGCGGACATTGCTAATTCCTCATTGGGGAGCAGGTCAGGAAGATCGTAGAAGGATGATATATGCTCATAGGAATAGTAGGTAATTGGTTGTTTAAAAATTTATGTGACGAACGTGTAATTATGTCCATTTTGTTGATATTAAGCATGTTAAATCATTGCTTTTAATAATGAAATTAATATGATGAATTGAACTATTTTAACTTCACGTGTTTGTATAATCAGGATGTGATAAATGCAACTTAAGAAAATTTTCATCTCCGGTTTTAAAAGCATTTCGAATCAAAATCCTCAAATCATTGACCTTGACAGTGAACTGACTACATTTATTGGCCATAACGGTACTGGAAAAAGTACGGCTATGGAAGCGCTAAATAAACTGTTCTCGGTAGATCATTCACTACGTGGTATATCAATAAATGATTTCCATAATGCGAATGATGAGAAAGATGAAAAGAGCAAAAGTTTAACAATAGAAGCTTGGTTTAGCTTCCCTAAGCCAGATGGAAGCAAGGTTTCTATCCCTCCTTTAATTGAGCACCTAACCATTGATAAATCTGATGGAACCATTCTTTTTAGGGTACGATTAGAGAGTAAACTTTCCTTTGAAACAAACCCTATGGGAGATATTGACGAAGACGTCTGGGTGGTTAACACCAGTGATGATGTGCTTGAGGAGAGCAGTAAACAGAAGCTTTCCGCTGCAGTAAGAAATGCCATTCAGGTCAGTTATGTTCCAGCCAATCGAGATCCTTTATTACAATTAAAGTATTCATCGAAGGCGGTGCTTGGTCGCTTGCTAAAGGCGATTGAGTGGGTTGAAGGTAGTCAGGAAGTCATAGAGGAGCAAGCGGCTCAACTAAATACATTGACGAAGAGCAATCCTGCAATGAATGAGATTGCGACGGCGATTAACGACAGTTGGGGGAATATCTACAAGGGGCGTTATTTGTCCCAAGCATCGCTTAGTTTTCCACTTGCTAATATCGATGAAATACTGAAGCTGATTCAGCTTCAGTTTAATCCGGATGAAAGTGGCAACACGGTAAATGTAGACCGATTAAGCGATGGACAAAAATCATTGGTCTATTTTTCTCTTATCAAGGCGATGTTTGATATTGATAAGAAGACTAGGGAGCTGATTTCCTCAGGAGAAGTTTCTAATTTTAATCCTGAAAAGATGAGGTTGCCGATTTTTAGTATGATATCCTTGGAAGAACCTGAAAACCATCTTTCTCCTCATTACTTAGGCAGAATAATTAAATTGGTGAAAGATTACGGTTGTAATGAATTGTGTCAGGTTATTATTTCTTCCCATTCTTCTTCCATTTTAAGCCGAATCGAGCCTGAGCAAATACGCCATTTCAGACTAGATAGGGATTCAAAAAGCACGGTAGTGAGTGCGTTAATTCTGCCGGAAAAAGAAGATGAGCTTTCTAAGTTTATTAAAGAAGCTGTAAAAGCGTATCCAGAGATCTATTTTTCTAAACTGGTTATATTTGGAGAGGGAGATAGCGAGGAAATTATAATACCTAAGGTGCTTGAGCTACACTCAACGGAAATTGACAGTCATTCCATATCTGTTGTTCCTCTTGGCGGACGCCATGTGAATCATTTTTGGCGTCTGTTGAGGTCTTTACAGGTCCCATTTATTACTTTGCTGGATTTTGATATTGATAGGAATGGTGGTGGTTTTGGACGACTTAAATATGCTATTGAACAATTAGCTGAGTTTGGTGGAAGTGGTAGCACCTATATCCATAAAGATATTGCTAGGCTTATGCCATCATGGGATGACACACGGAACCCAATAGAGTTCACAATTAAATACAAAGATGGTGCGATAATAAATATTGTTGATGAATTAGAAAAGTGCAATGTTTATTTTTCTGCCCCGCTAGATATTGACTATGCAATGATTGAAGCTTTCCCTGATATTTTTTGTGAGAAAGATGAAGTTTATGGTGAAAGAGGTCCGCAAAGTACCAAGAAAAAAGAAGATGAAGAACAATATGAGCTAATAAAAGCAGTATTGAAAAAAGGAAACTCAGGTATTCGTTATGGATTTTCAGCTGATTATCTAAAATATTTCCTGTGGTATCGCTATCGTTTTTTATCCAATAAAAGTAAACCTGCATCACATATCAGAATGTTTTCTAAAATTGAAGAAAAGTATACGTCAGAAGAAATAAAAGCAAAATTGCCTCCAGAGCTAATTAGGATTGCTGAAAAGACAGTAACATTATTGGAGGAGGTTATTGAATGACGATAGAATGGCAACCTTCTGAAGGCATTACACCTACACAGGAGTTAATGGATATTATCCTGTGTGATCAATCCATTTCTGTACTTGCCGGTGCAGGAGCGGGTAAAACAGAACTTTTAGCTCAAAAATCAAATTACTTGCTGCAGACCGGAAAGTGCATGTGGCCTAAACGAATATTATGTCTTTCTTATAAAAAAGAGGCGCAGGAAAATATCAAAGAGCGAGTTAACAAAAGATGTGGGCAAAGAGGTGAGCGTTTTGATTCATATACTTTCGATGCTTTTTGTAAGAGTATTGTTGACCGTTTTAAGGATGTTTTACCTGAGAGTAAAAGACCTTTAAATAATTATGACTTAGTGTTCAACGCAAAATACAGTAATGGTAAGAATAAGTTATCTTTTGATTTAATCAGAAATCTGGCTGTAGAGATTTTAAAATATAGAGCGGATATTGTTGACCTATTTTCTTTTACCTATCCGTATGTTTTTATTGATGAGTTTCAAGATACACGTTCTGATCAGTATGAGTTAATTAAAATTCTTTTTAAGGATAGAGGAACAAAATTGCTAGCTGTGGGTGATATCAACCAGAGCATCATGTTATGGGCTGGCGCTAGAAAAACAGTGTTTGAAGAGTATGAAAGAGAATTTAAAACCACAAGGAAATTACTGGTGCAAAATTTTAGGGCCAGTGATGAAATTCAGGAAGTATTGAGATGCTTTATTCACTTTGTACAAAATGATGCCAATTTTGCGCCAATAACAAAGAATGTCGATAATTGCACTATCCATTGTTATGATGATGAGATTTCTGAGGCTGATAGTATTGCTGATAAAATAGAAACTTTTATCGCTTCCGGCATTAAAGAAACAGAGATTTGTGTGCTGGTCAAGCAGCAGTCAGAACAATATACGGAAAAGCTCCGAGATAAGTTAACGATGAAAGGGATTAGAAATCTTGATATGTCTGAATTACAAGATGTCTTAAAAGAACCATTAGGGCGAATATTTGCTGCTCTATTCAAGGTTTATACGTCACGTTCATCATCAAGCTATACTGAGCTATGTGATTTATACCTTTCTTTACATAGAGTTACCCGTGGCGATGAAAAAGAAGAATCGTTGATTAAAGAGTTGTCGAACAAAATAGCTGTAAATAAAGAAATTTTGGGTGATTCACCCACTCCTGATTTATTGATATCCTGCGTTAAAGATATTATAAGTTTTTTTGGTTTGAAAAAAATGATGGGACGATGGAATCAATATAAGTCCACGGATTATTGGGATCAGGTCTGGCTCCGTCTTGAACGGCACTTGCGCTACACAATAGGCGCAACGCACTCTCTTAACGAAGCTGCACTGATGTTTCAGGCGGAAAATTCCGTACAGGTTATGAATGTACATAAATGCAAAGGGTTAGAATATAAGGTGGTTATTTTTCTTGGCTTAGAGGACCAGGCCTTTTGGAACTATAATAAAGAAAAATTTGAAAATGATTGCGTTTTCTATGTTGCGTTATCTAGAGCGAAAGAGAAAATATTAGTCACGACAGCTAAACATAGAGAACATAGAATAAATAATGGATATGACAATAGAATATCGAACTATCAGATGGTTATGCCTGTATATTCATTTTTGATAGAGCATTGCAAGTTTAAATGAATGAATATTAGAAGGATCCTGCACAATAAAATGGGTTTGTTGAAAAATAAAATTTTACCTGATTGCAGAATCTGTCTAGCAATTGGTTCAAGCCTACGCCACTTCGTGGCGTGGTCAATTTAAGTGTTAATATCAACTCTTCGCTCAAGGTTGACTAATCCAAAAAACAAAAATGGCAGATCATTTAATCTGCCAATCGTTACTTTGATAGATAGCTAAAAAACTATTATTTTTCCCTTGCCACCGACATTTTCGCCAACTCTGGATTATTGGCCTGAAAGATCGATAGAGGCAATTCAACCTTACGGTCGTTCTGATTTTCCACCGCTTTAACCACTTCAAACTCAGCAACATCCTCACACGGTATTTCCAGTCCTGCAAAGGTGGCACGAGTAGCGCTAGAATCGCCAAAAGGTTCTGC
>NZ_JAMPMC010000046.1:0-27592 GCF_028477945.1 Providencia sp. PROV261
CTCGGCACCAAACACCGAATCAGGCAAGGAAGAGGCAAGGATATTTCCCCCAATATAAGGGCTGGATTCTTCTGTGATCACAATGCGCCCTGATACATCCCAAGCAACAAGCCCAGAACCAACTAATTGCGTGGTAATGGTGTTAATTAAGCCGCTCATAGTCACATAGTCGGTCAAGAGTGAAATGTAATACACCGCACCTTGCCAGCTAATCGAAAAGGTTTCAGGCTCCAGCGTAAAATCATAGGTTCGGGGTGATTCGTTCGCTTCTATCGAGGCGGCCATTCCACCAACGCCTGGCACGGCAGGTTGACGAGGCGTGTAACTTTTTACAAATAAATCATAGTGGTTGTCGTTAAACACCAAAGTGATCGGCTGGCCTACATACGGCAACAACTCACTCATATCGCCATAAATCACACTGTGGCTGTTTTCCGTTTTTACTGTAAAGGTATCCGGCATTTCAATCGTGATAATAGACCCCACTTTCCATGAAGCGGGGATTGCCGAATCACTAGGTGTTTCTTCGTCGCTGGATTCGGTGTTGATCATAGAAATCGATGCTCCCGAAACCGCCACCGCCTCGGCATTGACACTGACACTTTTTGGCGCACTGGAACTCAAATCCAGCCCCGTGGTACCTGCTGTGGTGGTACCGACTTCGGTGGAGTTGTACCAGTTTTCGGTACGAGCATCCCCCGTCACATCAACACCCGGCTGATAGATGGCATAATTAACATCATCACCGAATGACGAGATAGGTGTATTACCGATTTTTATGTTGGATGCGGTAATCGCAAAATTACCGCGCCCTACACACAAGAACATTTGGGTACGGTATATTTTCGGGTCGGCTTTGTCGAACCTGCTAATAGGCTGAACAAGATAGTCGGGAAACACACGGAATCGTCCAAATACCTCACGGATAGGGTCGCCCAATTTAGCACTGTTGGCTTTCGCGGGGTTTAACTCAAGTTGGTCGCCATTACCTGATGATGAATAGCCACCCACATCAATATTGCGCATCATAAAGATAGAATATGCGGCTGTTGCTACGGCGATCCCCACCGCAATCCAGCCGATAGTTGCAGCTTCAAGACCAAACGGAACGGGATAAATTTTTACATCATCTTCAGCACGAATAATCGTGAGTGGCCAATCGTTGGTTTGAATGCGCTGACCATTAACCTCAATGCTAATAGGTTGAGTATCTTTATTATGATACCCGTTCACCTTCTCTGTGAGCCAATCGTGCAAAGTTATATTGCCGTGCAGGTGCGTTTCTAGCGGCTCACCCTGCAAGCGTGAGGGATAAATGCGAATAGTCACTGGTAATACTCCACATGCGAAAACCGTCGCTCAAATCGGGATAAGGGTAAAATGGTGACATTGGATTTTGGGTTACACTCAACCGCATGTAGCAACCCGTTAATATCCACAACAATCGCTACATGGGTGATCATGCTACTGGTATAACAGGCAGCAACCGCTCCCTGTACCGGTTCGCAACGGCTGACGGTTTTTGCCAGTAACTTAGCCTCTTTGTCTAAGCCGTTATCGTCTTTGGTTACCCCTTCGAAAACTGGCCATGTCGGTAAACCCAAATCTTGTCGAATTTCATGAACAATGCCGTAACAGTCTAAATAAGGATAAGCGCGTCCGCCCTTCTGCCAAGTGACAGAACGGTATTTATCAATGTTAAACATAGAATGCCCTTATGAAAGGTAACGAAGCCCTGCGTGCTCGGCGAGGTTATAACGATGACGAGGCCACGCGGTATCAAGAATATTCATGTAACCTGCGGTGATTTGTACGTCCGCCCATGTCCATTGCCCTGATTTAACGGTTAGTGTGAAAGGCGGCTTACTGGGTGCAGTGAGATCAACATCAAGGTATTGACGGTAAGTGACTTCGGCGAGTGTACCGTTAGGATTTTCATTGTACTTGTCAATCGCCTCACGTATTGCACCTGACACAACGCCATCAATATTACTGATCGCAAATTTGAGGTCTTGCGTACCATCTTCATTTCGTGCCGGTAGTGCAATGTCCATCCCGCACGCAATAAAGGTCACTAGCCGCCCATCCTCTAATTTTGCCTCAATATTATCCCAGCCTTTGGTTAGCCAGTAATCCTCACCGTTCACCCTGATTTGCAAGGTTTCAATTTCCACCTCTGAACCACCCGAGGCATACAGTCGATTTAATATTGTCATGCTTCTGGCCACTCTCTGTTTAGTGCTATATCGAGAATATCGGCGTTAAAAACGATATCAGGAAATAAGCCGTAATCTTTGGGTAACAAGGGTTTTTCCCACAGTTCTAATGTCGCTGAGAATTTCCAATGCTTAGGGGGTGCTAGAGTAGGCCCATCATAAATGTCCATGAACCGACATTTGTATAACTCAACGCCAAGTGGTGTTTGTAACTTCATCATGAACCAAGCCGCACCGTCACTTAAAGCATCACGGAACCATGCTTCAAATAATTGTGCCTGTTGGTCTTTCTCGAAGTACCACGACACTGAGGCATTTGTTGGTGTAGATGTATAAGTTCTGCGCTGCCTTGCACGTCCTGAACTTAGTTGAGTTCGTCTTAGCGGTGATACGGGCTGAAAGGCATAACCCTCTTGCTGTGGTAGCGGTAGATAGTTATGCGGATAGGTTATTTCTGTCATGCTATCCTCAGATTTTAGATAATAAAAAACCGCAATTAAGCGGCAGAAAATGCATATTGATGATATAAATTACCTATTAATTTATTTGACTTAAATCGAGGTAAATAATGTCTATTAGCTCCAATCAAAGTTCTATTCTCAGAATTCAAAATGATATCGCTAACTTACAGAAAAAAGTTGCAGACGAAAGCAAAAAAGAAGCCTCTTTATTAAAGCAAATTCAGCAAACGCATAGCTCGATAACAAAAAGTAGTTCAGCGTCTATCGTTTCTTCTAAATTGAATCAAATAGCGAGGTACAATGAAGATATCGCACGTTGCAATTCTAAAAAAGCAGACCTAGCTAAAGATATCGCTCGTAAAACATCCGAATTACACAGGTATCAAACCCAGCTCGCTAAAGATGAAGAAAACGAACGAAAAAAACTTGAATCTGAAAGAAAGAAACAAGAACGAGAACAGCTCGATTTTCAACGCAAACTAACCCGAGAAATGGAAGCAAAAACAAGAGCCATTCAAGCTCAAATATCGCTAACCAAACAACGTATAAGTGAAGATATTCAACAAGAACACTTAGATTCTCCAGAATATGATGTGTTTATTTCTCATGCAAGTGAAGATAAAGAGTCATTCGCGAGACCATTCGCTGAGCACCTAAAACAACTTGGCATTAGCGTCTGGTACGATGAACTATCTCTCCAGTGGGGTGATAGCTTGAGAACGAAAATAGATCAAGGCTTGGCTAATTCTAGATTCGGCATCGTAGTCATATCCAAAGCATTCATAAAGAAAAACTGGACGGAATACGAGCTAAACGGACTAGTTGCTAAAGAAATTAACGGTTCTGGACGAATTCTACCTATATGGCACGAAATATCTAAATCGGAAGTCCTAAAGTTCAGCCCATCTTTAGCTGATAAAAAAGCACTAACCACATCAGACTACACGATTGAAGAAATGGCAGAACAACTGCTACCGATGCTCAAGGAGTAATCCTAACCTATCAAGCAGATCTAAAATTCGATAAGTATCATAACCCTCACCATAAGATGAGGGTTTCAATCCTAATTTTTCCGCTTTCTCTAACACTTCAATTGCCCATTCAGGCGTTTTAGGCGAGATAATTTGGTTAATAACTAAGAGTTGATACTTTAACTGGAAGATTTCATTTTCAAGCTTTTGAATCCTATCGTCGTTCATGCTGTCTCCTAATTAACCAATTTTACGCTTAGTATCCCAACCTGTAACTAACGCCTTAGATACGTTTCCTTTCCCTTCGGCAAGGTCATTAGTAATTGCCTTATAACAACTCATAATTGCTTTTTTCTGTGACTGCTCAATCAAAGCAATGGTTTTGTCGTCAGGATTACCCTGAATGGTGATAGGCGCGGCTTGAATAGTAATAACCTTGGTTGTATTTTCCTCATTGTTATTATTCGTCGTCTGGTTAGCTGGGTGAATGTTCTTCATGGCGTATTGATCGTTTTTCAATGCATCCATCGGGATACTTCCGGTATTCATCATCTTGTAAAGATTTGGAACGCCAATTTTTTCCGTAGCTTCCTTCGTGAATACGAACTCGCCAGCATGGACGACACCTCTAGGGTCGTATTTACCCCCCCTACCTGTATAACCACCCGCGCTAAACAACCCCAATCCTTTAATGCCTGCATCAAAAACAGACTTGGAATCTCCTACTGGAAACAGCCCTGATATCGCATTAGTAATCTGTGCCTGTATCGCGATTCGGATTAAATCATTGATAATAGATTTCGCTAAATCACCGAAAAAGTCGCTAATCGCATCAAACGCACTTTTCGAGTTGGTTACGATGTCAGTAAGCGCACTAGCCGAGCCATCCGTGATGTTTTGCAGCGACCCTGTGATGAATCCTTCCGCTTGCTGACTATAGTTACGAGCGTTGTCAACATAATTTATAAGCCCCTCTTTAATCCCGTTTTGCCAATTAACCCGCAGGCCATCAATATTAGCTTGATGAACACGCATCATGACTAAACGCTTATCAAGCTCATTTCTGATGACTTGTGTTTCTGCATCATACATCTCTTGCGTGATGCCAGTTGATTTGTCATTGAATTGCTTGGTCAACTCCTCTTCTTTCTTCAGATACTCCTCTTTGAGCCTTAATTCCTCCTGCAGCCTGCCTCGAGCTAAATTCCCCATGCCAGCGCCTTTCAGCTCCATATCATAAGCGCGTTGCGCCTGAGCCGTTTCCTCCATTAGTTGCTTGTTGTATGCAGCAATTTTGACTTCGGCTTCCTTGCGCTGGATGATTTTTTCGTATTCAGCGGCACGTTCTAACTCAGCCGTAATCAGTGCTTTATTGGCTAATAGTGATTTTTGGTCATCCGTTAGTCGTTTTCCTTTTGCTTTATTTTTCTCAATTTCTGCGATTTCTTGGTTCCACTTAACCAACGCTAGTTGCTGTGCGCCAAGTTTATCGCCAATTTCACTTTGAAGCTTAAGTGCTGCGTTTTGTTCCAGAAGACTAGATAGCCTTTTTTGTGCTGCGGATTCTGTATAAGCCTTGTTTTGAGAGTTAAGCAGCTTGCGTTGACGCTCTTCCTCTCTATATCTTTGCGCCGCTAAGTCTTGGAGTTTTAGGATATTCTTGGGGTCAGTTTCTCCAGCATCCCTTGCCATATACTCCGCTTGCTTTCTTGCTTTGGCTTCACCTGTTAATGATGCAAGTTCTATATCGCGCTCAAGCTGCTGCTTTAATTTTGCACCACCTTCGGTAAAACTTAACGTCAAGTAGGCAGAGTTAAATTTGCCCAGCGCATTAGCTGCCGCATTCACATTAAGACCAAAGCTTTTAAATGCTTCAGCACCATTTGGTAGCACTGAACGAGTGTGCGCGGTTAGCAAATCCGCACCTTGCAGCAGCTTGCCATTAAGGTCTGCTTGGATTAAAGATATGGTGTTTTCAGCTCTACTGAGATCTGCTTTGGCCTCAGTCAGTTTGGCTGTTGCCACCTCAAGTTTGTTTTGAGCTTTTTTAGCATCCTCAACAGCTTTTGTGTATTCCTTTGTGCCAATAGTGGCTGAATCAATCGCTCTTTGCTTGCCCCAAGTTCCCCTGCGAGCATCTGCTACTTCTTGCTCAGCTTTCCTAATGGCAGATTCAAGCCCGACGCGCGCACCCTCTATTTCGCCAATTTTTACCAGTTTTTGCTCTCGGGTCATCTCCTTGAGCTTATCAACTAAACCATCTAACCCTCTGGATAACTCTATTGCATCCCGTTTTGCTTGCTCCATACTTTGAGCAAACATATACATACCACCAGCAACAAGCATCGTTAAGCCCACGGGCCCGCCAAGCAACGCAAGGCCACCTTGTAGCATTCCCGTTACTCTAGCTCCAATCGATGTAATAGTATTGAGTCGCTCTTGTGATGCTGCAACAGCATTGTTAGCCTGTACTAACGCAAGTTTTGCAGCTCTTTCTCGCGAGAGTGCTGCTGTATACTCGGCAGATAGCAACGCGCTTTGGCGAGTTCTGGCATTCCTGTTGATGTCATTCTGTAGTCTCGCTCTGTCTAACTGCGCATTCCTCACTGCCGCGGCAGCCCTCCTCTGTTCTTGAGTTGCCACATCCAGTTGAGCTTTTGCGTTTTCTTTTGCAGTCCGAGTCTGATTTATCGTTTCTTTAGCAGCATTCTTCATTGAAGTTGCCATATTGCCAAAATAGCGGGCAACGCCTATCCCTACAATGCTAGTGATTACTGTTGAAACGGCACTAAAATTATCACTCAATACAGCCAACCCAGCAGACATCGAGCGAGTGATACCGAGACTTTGGTTTAGCTCACCATAATAAGCTTTAGCGGAATTTATTACCCTGTTAAAGCCATCTGCAACGGTGTTGTCCATTGAATCAGCTAGCGCGTTATTGGCGTCTTTTGCTGCCATCACTGCATCGACAAATAGCTTAAACGAGATCTTACCTTCTGCCGCCATTTTTTTAACTTGAGCTTCGGTTACTTTAATCCCACCATTTTGCTTTTCTAGCTGTCTAGCGATGTCGCCCAGCAGGGTTGGCGTGGCATTCATAATTGAATTCCAGTTTTCACCAGCGACTTTCCCTGCGACCATCGCTTTATTTAGCGCGTTTTGCATCGACATGACTTCATTAGCACTTGACGCGTTGGCAGTCATTGCAGATGATAAAGATTCAATGTAATCAATAGTCTGTGTAGTGTTATAACCAAGCTCTTGCATTGATGTTGCGGCACCAATATAGAGCAACTGAACATCTTCAATATTCTTACCGTTACGGTTACTTATCTCCAAAAAACGCTCTTGGATATCTGCGTAATTCTTGATATCGCCTTCTACTGACTTGAGAGCCATTTTAATTCGTGCTGCAACTTGCCCCCAATCGTCGGCTATTTTTATAACTGCACCGATAGATAGCGCACCTGCTGCCGATGCTGCAAGGCGCTTGAATGAAAAGCCTAGGTTGTCTGTTGCTCCTGTCGCGCGTTCCCCTTGCGCTGTCAAGCGATTTAGGGCATCAGCTAAGCTTTCTGAGTTTCTTTGAGCACCCGAGCTATCTAAGATAATAACTAGTCTTGATGATTGTTCTGACATTTTGCTTTCCTTTAGAAAAAAGAAAGCCCATACAAATGTATGAGCCTTTAGCTAAAATAAAAAACCCCGCCGATTGGCAGGGTTTATCTGATTTGTTTGTTGGTTGGTTATTTATTAAAAATAACTGTTAATTGGTGAATGCTTCTACTAGGATCTTCCCATATCCATACTTCTGATTCCCCATAACTAGTTTTAGAGGTTTCTTTTATGTTATTGCAGCTATCTGATTCTTTGCATTTAACGGAGATATTAGCTAGTGCATCTTGGTTAAAACCTATAGATTTTAAATAATTTATTTCTTGATTAAGCTTATTTTCAAAGTCTTTAAAATCAGGTAGATAATCCTGCCCACCAACAAACATCGACTCCACTTCAAATAACCCATCATTGTTAAATTTTAATGCGTTGTAATAAGAGAGCTTGCTAAATGGCTTCTCGTCCCCGAACACACACACCGTTGCTTCTGGTTTATCTTCACAATCACCATCTTTAATAAAGCCGACACTATCCATGCTCTGCCCCCACTTTAAGCCGAATGGGGCATCTGGTTTGCTGTCGCAGCCTGTAATCAATACAGCCAGCGCTATTGCTACTAATGTTCTTTTCACTATATTACCTATCGGTTAGTTCATTTAATTCATGGTAGCTAATCATTGGTGCAATTCCTAGCAAACGTTAGGTGCAAAAAAACCTGCCGAAGCATGTTTATAGAATTATGATACCAATTCTGATGAGAACAATCTTTCTAAAAACTTTTTATTTATTAAATATTCTATATTTTCATTTAGATATAAAAATGAATGCTTTATGTCTTCTTTATTATTAATTAGCAAAAAATTATCTAGTGACGACTGCACTGAAACGAGGTCATTACATAGATTTCTGCTTTTTTTCTTTTCAAAAATCTTGGATGAATCAATGTATTTATAGCTTTTTGATACATCAATATCAGCCTTGACATTGTTATGAACGTAATTACATGCATCAGAATATACCCTAGCAAGTGCGCTAACACCGTCTACACCTTTATATCTTTCTTTAAACTCACTGAACATCCTTGTAACACCGATCTCATCATCATTATCTTTGTTCAACAAGAATCTAATTGAATTTTCAATGCATGACCTTATATTAAAATAAAAGTATCTATCTTCATTTTTTTTTATTGCTGAAATACAACCTAAAAAATCATAGATGACGCTTAATAAGTGTCTATTACCTCTCAAAGATTTTTCGTGAATTATCTTCAAAAAAATAGACTTTTTTACCGCTGATATTAACGAGTCAACAACATATTGGTCAGGAATTACTTTTAGGTCTTCTTTGAACTTGGACACTGTTCCCAACACGTTGTAAGGGTCAATAGTAAGGAAGTTACTCACCCCTAAACCCCTTTATCCACTTTGAGATACTTTCTGTTGTAGTATTTTTACCTTTTCTCTTTTTATTTTCTTTCTTTTTCGCTTCTAAAGCGATATCGTTGATTGGCAGCTGATCTAGCTTTTCATAAATGATATTGACAACAGTATTTTTAGCTGTGAAATGATTTCCATCAGAATATTTTCTAACTATATCTTTCGCAAGCCTAGAGAACATAAGGGTTCTTGAGGATACAACGTATCTTTTATATTCTATCTTAAATGCATCTTTAATAAATTCACTCAATTCAAAATTCGACTTAAAAATTTCTTTGGAAAATATTACTAAAGATAGAAACCCGATCATAAACTCAAGCGATTCAGAATCTTTTAGTTCCATTAATTTCTTTTTAGTTATTAATTTATTCTGATTCATCATCAACCTCTTTAAGCTTAGCCTCGAGTTCCGTACATATTCTATCAATGATTTCTTTAGACTGAGAATACGCTGACGCAAAATTTAATTGCTGACCAACCTGTAAATCCCTAACCTTTGAAAAATGATTCTTGAAGAAATATAGATCCCTGATTCCTTTTTCGGTTTCTATAGCCGTCTTAATTGCTCTGGTCTTCTTGGTCAATCTTTTTGGTGCAGTATCGGTATAAATAACACCCAACGGCTTTATTGTAAGTCTTTGATCTCTAGCCAGCTTAGAAACAATTGATAGCAAATTGTTACTCCCTAATACTGAATACTGATCTATTCTCATTGGCATTATATAATGTGTAGATGCCATTATGGACGCTTCGGTATACATCGAAATGGTAGGCGGACAATCAATAAAAATATAGTCGTAGATTTCTCTTAACTTATTGTCTTCAATGAAATTTCTTATCCTAATCAATCTAATTGTATCTACCGTGTTATGCTCAAACATTATGTTTATATCACCAGGGATTATATCTAGATTTGGATATACACTGTAAATAACATCTTCTTTTTTTAATACTGCATCTTCTTGATATATAGAAGCATTTACTTCAAATATTCTCTTGATTGTCTTTCTTTGTTTTACTAAAGATAAGTACTCACTTATTTTATCATGCTTACCCATAAAAGATTGTGTTGCATTAAACTGAGGATCAATATCTATTATTAATACTTTTTTATCTTTATAGTTTGCTAAATACTCACCAATACTAATACATAGAGTGGTCTTTCCCACCCCACCCTTCATATTAATAAAGCTAATTACAGGCGCATTCATGTGCAAGCTCCAAAGAAAATATCAAAATATATTACAGGCACTAAAAAATTTTACATTCCTGTTTTTTATACAGTAACAACAAAATAAAATGTGATATTAGTCACTTTTTACCCTCATTCATCTTCTTGATAGTTTCCATGAACAGTTCTTTGAACTTTTCGGAATCAAGCTGTGACAATTCGTTTAAGTTTTTAGGGATGCTATCCTCATCTACCGCAGACTGAAGAATCATAACCATTTCAGCATTAAGAGATCGCCCATTCTTACTTGCCCTTTGCATTAACTTTTCTTTCAAAGTATCAGGCATTCTAAGGCTGTAAGGCGTCATATCTCTTATTCGCGTATTTTTTTGTGACATACAACCACCAGTAAAGTCATTGTGATATCACAATATACTCAATTATTCGTTGACTATATAGATTCACATTGATATCTTTGTGATGTCACATAGACACATAAAAGGATGAAAATATGAATACCAATAAAAAAACAGGAAAATTTCAACTCAGATTAACAGAGGTGTTAAAAAGTAAAGTGGTAGAACTCTCAGCGAAAGATGGTATTTCGCAAAACTCAATAGTTAATCAAGCGATAGCTTGGTATGTGAAAGAAAGAGAAAAACGTGTCAACTAAAACAGCGAAGCCCCAACTATTTGAGGTAGCTAGGGCTTCTAATTTGTCAGAAACTACGGAGTAACCGACATGACTAGTGTATCAACAATTAACGTACCTTTCCACGGTAACAATTTATATGTTGTGAATTATAAAGGTCAGCCATATGTACCTATGAAACCTATCGTCGAAGGTATGGGATTAACTTGGCAATCTCAATTTGAGAAGATAAAACAACGATTTAAATCAACCATCACGGAAATCGTGATAGTTGCCGCAGATGGCAAAGAGCGCAATATGATTTGCCTCGCTCTGCGCAAACTTGCTGGCTGGCTTCACACTATTAGCCCTAACAAAGTCAAACCAGAGATCCGCGATAAAGTAATCAAGTATCAAGAAGAGTGTGACGATGTTCTTTACGAATATTGGACTACTGGTGAAGTTAAGGCTAAGCCACGCAAACAGGTTAAACAAATCGCTGGTCGTATTACCTCAGAGCAGCAAGAAGCAATTAAGCAGCTAGTTTTAAATCGCGGTAAAGCATTACCAAAAGATAAGCAAGCAAAAGCAATGATTACTATGTGGTCATCGTTAAAAAGTCACTTTGGTTGCACGTACAAAGAAATTGATAGCGATAAATTCACAGAGGCATTATCACTGGTTGCGCGTGTTCCGCTAGAAGGTGAATATTTACCTAAAGACGACCCGCGAGAAACTACTCACCTCTACGTTAACAGGGATAGAGATATCCATAATATAAATGCGCTAGCGAAACATTACGAAGCCATATACACCGCATGGAAAGTTGAGATATATCCTGCACTGCGTAGTATCGACTCACCAGTAGCCCCAAGATTATACGACCGATTCAAGGATGGATATTCATTCCTTCGGATGCTACAGGAAAGCCTTAACGGAAAACATCCTGTACTAATCAAATAGATGGCAGGGCAAGGACGCCCTTTCTCAACTAGAATCACTTATCATTGGTTCAAATATTCCAGAAGATGAGAAGAAGGGACTGATTGCAAAACTTCGAGAGCTTCCGGCAAGTGCCATAACACATTTGACGAATGAATTAACGGTGAAGGCGGTTCTAGCTCTGCCGAGCGCACTTCCACTAATTCAAAAGTATTTGGCTGAAATGTTCCGCTAGTTGCCTTAGTGAACCTCCCCCAACCTAGTGAGCGACTGAGCAACACCCAAAAATCACTTTCTCTATTAGCACAGACAAATAACCCGTTAGGGTGTGCATATGCTGAATGAATGATCATAGTTCCTATCTCCTAGAACAAAAAAACCCCGCCGATTGGCAGGGTTTGTTAGATGTGTTGACGCTTCTACTTTGTGTATGTTGTTACTTCAATTGGTGTTTGCGTTGAAGATGTTGTAATCCAAATGCTAGCAACCCCAATAGAGGCGTTAGACCTTTCGCTTGTTTTGTCACACTGAATACTGCTTTCGCATTTTTGTTTTACTTGATTTAATATCTCTTTATCAAAGCCCTTGATTAACAAAAACTCAAACTCTTTATCCAGTTTTTCTTTGAAGTTTTGAAAGCTAGGGTTATGCTCTTCTTCCCCTACAGACACCGTTTCTATTTCAACAAGACCTTCTTTGTTAAACTTTAGCTCATTTGAGTAAGTCCATTCATTGAATGGCTTCCGGTTGTCAAATTTACAGATTGTGACCTCGCTCTCTTTTTCACAATCACCATCTTTAATAAAGCCGACACTTTCCATGCTCTGCCCCCACTTCAAGCCGAATGGGGCATCTTGTTTGCTGTCGCAACCTGTAATCAATACAGCCAGCGCTATTGCTGCTAATATTCTTTTCATCTCACCATCCCATCAATTAGTTTCAGTAATGTTAGCTCAGCGGGAGTGCAAATTGAAGTAAACAAAAAAGGCCGCATAAGCGACCCTTTAGATAGATACACTTTATCTACGACTTTTAACCCAATTCATCGGCCTTTCACCAGCCTTTTCAGCCCATTGGTTGTATTCACCAACCAATAAAGTAAGCTCTTCATTAGCCGATTCAAATTCTTTATAATTTTGATGAAAGTTAGACATATTAACCTCGTATACTCTGTCATACGGATTAGGTTCTAATGTGTACCATTCAGTCATCCCTTTATAAGCATCATCCCTTCGTCTAGAGGCATCAGCTATTTTACCACGCAGATAATGACAGCGACCCAACGCCTCAAAATCTATCTCAGTCATAAATGTATAATCCTTATTCATAATTAAATTGCACATAAAGTATACCTGCTTTATTTGAGGGGTTGGAAGAAATATGAAAAGCCTCAACTAAGAGGCATGGCTATTTATATTTTTGATAGTATTCACCTGCATTCAGGCAATAAAAAACCCACCGGAGTGGGTTAGTCTATTTTTATTTTGAAAATTGAACTAGTCTTAATTTCTATTCCATTATGACATAACTGCCTCGAATCAAAAGGTCTAGACCAAAAACATAACCAATTTTCTAAATCTTCAAGTGAGTATTTTTTAATCGCCAAGCCGCTTGCTATTTCTACAACTTCATCTTCTGGAGCTGTTAATTCATAACCATTAAGTAATAAAAAAATGCACCCTGCCATCATGGCTGTTCGTTTATTAGCATTAGCAAAAGGATGGTTTTGTATCAGACTTTCAATCAATACGGCAGCAAGAACAAACATATCATCTGTCTGCTCGTAATATTTTACTAGACTAGGCCTCGATTGGGATGAGCTTAGGTTGTTGAAGTTCAATACTTTGATTGGCTCATTGGGAGTTTGTAATTCTATCAAAGTTCTATTGATATTTATTAAATCATCAATAGAAAGATAGTTAATCCCTTCAACAAACTCCCCTGAGATATTCAACACGCGCTATACCTTAGCTAATTTTTCCATGGCTTTTTCATAACGAGCAAAACCGAAGTCAAATGCATTTTTGACTTGATTATCGTGAGAACATTGCTCGCTAATAGCAGCTCTTGGCGCTGCAACTTTACTTTTGTCACGAGCAGGTATATTTAAGCGGTTAGGCTTTTGCAGTGCGTGACCCATATTAACCTCGTTATAAACCAATGAGTTACAATTTACATCTAGGTATACGATGCGTATTACCTCTGGTTATAATGTAAGTTAAGTTACATTAAGTCAACAGTTTTGCTTGTATTTTACATTGACGCTCGATAATTAAAGCCGGCCTACGTCGGCTTTTTTGGGTTTAACACAGAAATCCACCATCCTACTAATAAGATGACAAAATGTTTCATTCGCGGCTCCTGTTTCAACGCTCACACCGACGCGGTGACAAATGTCGAACGCTATATGTGCGCATTCGTGAGCTAGAGTAGATAATTTACCGTTAAACACACCAATAATATGGAGTACACACTGAGTGTTAGTAACTGTATGACTTGCACCGTTAACAAAACTATCCCCACCATCAATGCCTAGTTTTTCATGTAGAGAGCGCCAATCATCCCAAGAGCCACAATAGATAATATATCCAGATTCAAATAAAGGTACCTTCATATGTCGATACTGCCTTAGGATTTTATTCATATTCTTACCTTTACTATAAAACATCTCAACCCTAATAATTGGCTACTTACCTCTTCCTACTCACCAACCGACGCTTACCCCTTGTCGCCTAGTTGATAATGGCACGGATGCCCTACTTTTTATCTTTCCGCTCCTGCTCTTTCATCCACTCGGCTCGAAAATTATCATCAAGCGCAAAAATGGCAGCATCGAACTCTCTGCGACTAAGTGCTGTTGGCCTTGACGCTAGATATTGATCTATATCAGTAAGTGATATCGGCAGAGGATAAGCGTCCATTCCCGCATACCGCCTGCTGCGACAAATGATGCTGTAAGCCATCAAAAGCTCGTTAGTGATACCATCGAAATCGGGCGCAGGAACATCAGGAAGCCCTAATTGCTTTCTCTTCCACTTTGCTTTTTCGCTCCTCTCTCCGCCGAACTCTGTTAGCCACTTTTGAGCTTCTATGACTTTTTTATTGTTTCATCGATCTGTTCAGACTCTTCTTTACTGAGTTCCACTGCCGCATCGATAACTTTCCAGTATATGTCTGGGCACTGCTTTAATAATCTAGTTCCTCGCTCAGGCGTGTACTCAATCGCAACCTGCTCGCCTTTTGCGTTCAACTCGCCAACACCCTGCCAATCTTTCAGTAAATATTGCGCCACTGTGAACATCAGTAGTTCATCAAGTGGTTGAGATG
Source organism: Providencia sp. PROV261 (assembly GCF_028477945.1). NCBI lineage: Bacteria > Pseudomonadati > Pseudomonadota > Gammaproteobacteria > Enterobacterales > Morganellaceae > Providencia > Providencia sp. PROV261. The sequence goes on from NZ_JAMPMC010000046.1 coordinate 14,777, forward strand.
TGTCTATTTTTGATATATCAAAATCAGACGTCCCCACTTTCATCTTGCTGTCCAACCGCTCGATGTGTCTGTATGCGGTTGCACTTACGCTTTGATATTTACTGTCATTAGCGGAACCAACAAGCAACTTCAAGCCTTCTGCTGGCTCAATCCATTTTGTTCTTTCAATTTTCTGTTCTTTGTTCAAAATAAACATTGATTTACCTTGGTGTAATAAAAAGCCCGAATTAACGGGCTAGATAGTAGATAGTTACTCTTCATCGCCATTGGTCACAGGCGGAATGCGCGTAATTGTAGGTGGGGTATCTGCTGCTGTGATATTAAGTTGAACCTGAATAATGTCCGTATTGCCACCATCCGGCCAATCACCGTCAACTTGTACCGCTGGGAATGAAAATGTATATCCACCTTCCGCATTTTGCAGCGTGAATTCAAACGGGATAGTTTCACCAGTTAGCGTTTTCTTCCAAATTTCCCAAGCGGCTTTAGACCATGAGAGTGTAATGCTGCCCGATGGTGTAAAAGTGGTTGGGATATTCGCTCCCGCAAACGGTGACCCTGTACCAATACAGCGCTGAACCTGCATGTTGTTGTCAAAGTTCAAGCTAAATGAATCAACACAGAAGCCATTACCGCCTTGAATACCATTAAGCTTAAGGTTAGTGACCTCTTTGAAGCTGTAACGCAACTTGCCTGCATTATCGACAGGCTCAGTATGGTATTGGGTATAATCTCCTTTTGACTCAAACCCCAAACCAGCAAAGGTAATTGTGACTGTCACATCACCATCAGCGGGGGTCTCAATTTGCATTGCACCAACCTGACATCCACGAGCGATTGATGCGACACCAATATCAGAGGCGTAAGTTGCCAATGAAAAAGTGATGCGGGAATTCCCCATAGTCAGTGTATCGTTAACCCACTCCGCACCGAAACAAGACGCTAGAAAATCGTCGTGTTGACCATATCGGAACTTGGCACCAACATCGCCACCCACATCTACTGTTGTGAGAGACTTACCCTGAGCCATACGTGACCCGCCTATCTCGTCATTATCAGACGTATTTTGTGTGGGTTTTACGCCATAACTTGTGCGCGTTAATAAATCCCACTTGCCACTTGTCGGAGTGACACCCGTTGTTGTCTCACGAATAAAGGCCGTGATGACCTTGGCTCCTGAACTCACAGAGGCCTCCTTTAAATTGCTCGAAATGGAATTGATAGATTGAACTGATACCAGCCATGACCCTCATCACCAATCTCGTCAGCAGACACTGAAAAGTAATCCAAGCGACCATCTGTTTGATTTTCAAACAACTCTCTGAGCTTATCTGCTGTTTGTGTAATGAGAAGGGTGCCAGTGCCAAGAGGTACAAATATCTGAATAAACGCTACGCCAGTTCGATGAACGATAGGGCCGCTTCCAATTTCTTGTGCGCTTGATAGACCATGCTTGATAGTAAGCCTTGCCCATACAGACTTTCCGGCTGCGTCAAATGGCTTATCGTTTTGATATGTTACATCTTTTTTGGCAATAGCAGTCTGCGCTGTCATTCGTGAAATGATAGCATTTCTGATTTCTGTTAATGTCATCGTCTATTTAATAACGCTGTCTCAAAAGCGACTGAATACACACCCTTTGGGGCTTGCCCTGAGTGCCCCTGCTCAAGAGCCACGGAATATGGCAGATTGTTTTGAATGTAAAGAACAGTGAACGGCCTTGATTTCCTTATTGTTGCCAACCCAACACTAAGCGTTTCATTGCCCGATTTGTCTTGTTTTTTCTCGTCAAACTGATAATCGGGTATCATTTCACTGACTCGATGGTTGCCGCGAAATGCACCTTTATCTACCGGAGATCCCAACACGACTGCTTGTAATATTGCTCCGGCTGTCTGTTTCATTTCCTGACCAACATCAGAAGTGACAATTTGAGAAAATAGATTAGGCGGTGTTCGCCAACCAGACCTCGCCATTAAGACCTCCTTAATTGAATGTCATAGTGAGCGCCCACTGGATCGACTTGAACAGAAATAACCTTGTAGCTAACACCATCAATCGTGATTTTATGGTCAATATCAGGCTTATCTGTGACCTCATTTGCTAACGCAATTAACAGTGTGTCACTATTTAAGATATTCACCCCATCAATACAATTGAGATTGTAATTATCCAGAATGCCACGGCCTGTATATTCGACAGTGATATCATTACCCGTTTCAGTAACCGGATCCCAATCATCACCTTCGATAACATACGAGCCAGTAAACGTTTTTACCGCATTAGCTAAATCGCTATCAAATGCCTCTGCTAGCTCTTTTTGTATTTCTGACCTCATATTACACCCTCTTCAAAAAAACAACGCTGCGGCGCTTTGAGTAGGGCTTTATTAAGTCTTGGATGTATTGCTCTGTCGCATTCAGTTCATAACTGCCATCTTGATAGGTTTTACTTACCTCGACCGACCCACCTTTGACCGTTTTAGCCTTAAGCTCCTGAGATTGGCCCTGGTACAAATGCTTATTGATGATCCCGTTAATGATTTCATACGAAGCGAGTTTTAATGCTGTTGGTACATCATCAGGATCATCATATGGCCTGACGTTTCTTGCGATTAAATACGCCTCACTCTGCGACAACAAACGGGCTTTATCGCTTTCCGATTGATTGCTCCAAATGTCGCCTAGCGCTTGCGCCACTTCCTGTTCAGTAATAAAGCCCATGATTACTACTCCTGAAGAAGTGCGAGTAAATCAGCCTTTTTTGCCTTAGCATTGAACTCAATGCCTTTTTCAGCAAGAAGATCTTTGAGTTCATCAGCGGTCTTACTTGAGAGGTCATCTTGCTTTACAAATGAAACCTTAACACCAGCGTTAGTGTAGGCTTTCACGGCATCATCAAAATCACCATCGATGATGACTTCTGTAGCACTATGGATAACGCCCAAAAACTGACTGCGATAACAGATACCGTCTTCCCGCCCGACCTCTTTAGTATAAATTACTTTCATATCCACCTCTAAAAGCAGGACATAAGCCCTGCGTAATATTACTCCCCATCAGTTCCGCCTGTTTCTGAGCCACTGATAACCGCGGCAAAGGGCACTAATTTACGGTCAAATACACGAACCCAATTTGCAGGATTAGCGTAGTCGGTGTAAGTTGGGGATTCATTGATGCTTTTACCGCCAACCCAAGAGTGACCGGCTGGATGAAGGATGTATGTTTTACGCTCCCATAGCACCTCCGCACCTGCACCATTGCCGCCATCCGGCAAGCGCTGTAATTCAACCGGTGTTGATGGCACACCTTCACCATACCCAAAAGCTCCTGCCCCAAAGATGAGTGACAGATACTGCCCCTTGCCATAAGTCAAGCCGTCATCCATAAAAATAGGACGCCCCAGATATGTAGGTAAAATGATGCGCCCCTCAGAGTCCTTGAGATACTCAATGAGGTTTTGCTTCACCATCTGATTCATTACAGCGGAGTGCACCCCCATCGCTGAAAACTGATCGGCCATATCACCTGCTGTATAGGCCGCATCTTGGAAAGCAGACGCTGAGATTGTCGCTCCAGCATCAATCACCATGTCACCGTTATCATTAGCAATATTTGATGCAATGACCCCTCGCGCTGCACTCAGTAAATAGCGCTGCCACTGACGCTCCCAATACTTACCAAATCGATTTCGGATATGCTGCATAGGTTCGCTATTTGCCAGCTCTGCTGTTAAATCAGCAACCCCATAACCCTTGTTAAGATACATCGTGCGAGCTTGCATTGTGCTTTGTGTCGCCTTCCCAACTTTACCTTTCTGGTCTGGGTTATCTGTTGATACATTAGGCGCCTCATCGGCATCAAGATCATTCCAGTAGTTAATTTCTGCTGTTCCTTGACCATTACTCGCGATTGCATCAAGTGCGGCATTTCGCGTCACTATCCCCGACTGATAAACAGCCGTCTTTTCCGGTGAGTTAACTGGCTCAATAGCCTGATAATATTCACCAATAAAAACATCACTTAATTGCGTTGTTGCCATATATTATTTCCCTTGTGTTTTCTGTAATTGTTTAAAAGCATCGGGGTTTGTACGCGCCAAACTTGCCCGCTCAGCTTCTGTGTAGTCATCCCATTTTTTACCGCCTGAATAGCCAGAGCCTTGAGCACCAGAGCCTTGAGCCACAGGCCAGAAGTACGGCTTGGTTTCGCGAATAGTCTCTACCCACTCTTTAGGTGTTAATGGTGTTTTACCATCCTTGCCGATGATCACTTCTCCATGTTCGTCAAGTGCCACGGCATTACCATTATCATCGAGGGTAAACTGAGATTGAGCCAAGAATGCAATGTCGCCTGTCGCTTCTTTCAGAACACCGCTTTCGACTGCCGCTTGCATAATGTGACTGCGAACCACGGATTGACGAAACTTATTCGCGTAATTCTCTGCCCTATCAGCTCGTTCCTTTTCAGCAGCCAACTTGCTGTCATAGTCAGCACGTAAGCGCTCAGTACGTTTATTAATGACTTCATCAATTTTGCCGTCAGCGATTAACTTGGCTTCTTCATCATTTTCAAAACGTTTGAGAATTCCACGTACAGCATCGGGATCAATACCATCAAAACGCTTGAGATTATCGCCTTGCTCCTTGAGCTTGCCGAGTAACTCGCTGTTCTTAGCCTTTAACCCTGAAACCTGCTGGTCGATAATAGCTTGAATTTCTGGAGTGATTTCCGGTGTTCCACCACCTCCACCTTGCGAACCATCATCAGTATGTGAATAATATTTGCGTTCGATATTCATAAATAACATGTGATTCCCCTTGGGATTGAATGCGCCTAGCGCGTTGTGATAAATCAGCCCTGAGCTGAATTCGGTTAATAAAAAAGGCCACCGAGGTGACCTTGAAGATTCAAATAAAACTATTTTTCTGTATCGTGAATTTTCTGTTTGAGCAGATAACCTTCAAGCGCCCAAATTTTATTAACTGCGTTCTGTCTGGCAATTTTGCGACCAATTTCCGCATCGAAATTTTCAGGACTTGCACATGCTGACTCACCAGTAACAGTGAAACCATTTTTCAGAACAAGAACGCAAAACGTTAATATATCCAATTGAGATGGCGGGTTAATAACGCGCTCTGATTCACTTAATTTATTAAATTCATCACTTGCTGATAGCGCACCTGCAAAACCATCACCAGCAGTAAAGTAATGCTCACTAGCAATTATGCCTTCAATGTGGTCTGGCGTGATACGCGCGGCAGTTTTACCTTTAGCTTGAATCTCTTTCTCAATATCTTTATCTGTCATTTTTAGTTCCTTAAATAAAAAAAGACCCCGTATGGAGTCTTTGTGTTAATGGTAGCTGTCTAGCAACGCTGAGGTTAGTGCTAGATGACTTCCTGATTAGATATTTAAAATAAAAAAAAACGACTTAAACATACAATCACCCAATTAGGATTTATATGTAAAAAGTCGCAATCAGCATTAAATCAGATTTATTAATATTTTTTACTCAAAAGGGATGCATGAAACCCTATTTTCTAACCTTTGGTTATCTCAATAGTGCCTTTAAGCATATTCATAGCCTCGCTATAATAACGTCCCTCACACTAAAGTCAACCTACAAACCGAGTTCCTCGAACGTCTGCTTATCCAATAGTTTTAATTGATTGAGTGTGTACATCTTGCCTTGTGGGTCAACGAATCGGTCAATGTCATAGCCGCCTTTTTTGTAAAGCTCATAGCGACTTTTCCCTAACCACTCTCTTTGAAAGCTAGGTGATTGGCCGCTGAACCACGATGAATAATTAGTATTAGAGTTCACTTGACCAATAATGCCATCTCGCTCATCTTTGGGTATTCTACTGACTGGCCTTGTGTCTGCGACAAATGGGCGCCTCCCAATTAAGTTCCCATCCTTATCACAGCCAACCAAGATTGTGCGGCAGTTAGGGTGATACGGTGGGCGAGAGAATGAATCACTCTTGTGATAAACCTCTCCATCTTTCGAGGCGCACAATTTACTCGTTCTGCCATCCAGCGTTGCAACTACTTTTAGATAGTCGTAACCGAGTTGTGAAAAAGTATCTTCAACCACCTGGTTACTTACATGACTTCGTATTGTTCGCACATCACGCTCTATAGCGCTCCTTGTCACGTTTAATATTCCATCCTGATAGTTGAGTCGCTTCGTGCCTTTAATGCGCTGTACAATCTGCTGAGTCGTATCTCCGTTGGTTATTCCGCTACGTATTGCATATTCAACACGCTGTTTTGTGTCATCTGCGATTTTCGAAAAAAGCTCATCGACTAGAGCGCCGCCAGACATGGGGATATTTTTAGCTTTGGAATAAAGCCTTTCGCCTGATATCGATTTAGTTAGTTGCTCGCCTGCCAGTGATGCTGTATAGACCGCTTCATAAGCTGACAATGTGACCGCGCCCGTTGACACACCCTGCCGAACCTCTTCATGCACTGAGTCTCGCCAGCTCTTAATCAAATCGCGAATTTTCCGCAACTCCGGCGTCGTATACTTTCCGCCACTCAAAGCAACAAGCTCATACTCGCTTAAATTTTCGAGGTAATTTCGCAATTGGTTGAGCATATCGCCAGAAACGACATTAAACTCTCTAAGTATTTCATTAATATTATAGGATGATGCGCGATATAGGTAAGCCTGATGCCGAGTGATTGCGTTAAGAAACGCTAAATTAAGCCCCTGTCCGCTCATAAATTACCTCAGTCACAGTGCCATCATTTTCAGCTTCAACCCTTAATAACTCCTCTTTATAGTCAATGTCTGGCAACTTGCCTGTACCAATGTACTCCCAGTAAGTTTGGAATGATATTTTACCTGCAAGAGCACCTTCATAAAGCTGTCTTGTCAAATCGATATCATAAGTAGCATTATTGAAATCTGGTTTTACAGTAAATGCATAGTCATCGGGATTAAAATTGAGCCATATTGCCATGCACTTCAAGCCTTGCTCGACTGCTTCCGCCGCGCACATCACCATACTATGCAAGCTAGCATGTTGGTCATTTTGTCTTGCGCGCCTAGCTTCCCCTGACTCCTGAGCTTTAGTGTCAATAACCTTGGCACCGGCCTCTAATGCAGCATTTTTTTGCGCGTCCATCTCAGCCTTGGTCTTATCGATGCCAACACCAGTAATTTCCAAATACCCACATTGCGCGTCCTTCGGTAAATCCCACGCAGCCATCACGCCTGTGATAGTTATATGATCGCCATCGCCTAAACCCGAGACCCAAGGCTGAGGGTGTGCAGTATGATGAAGCGATTGATAATAATCCGCACTTAGCTGATATGACTTTAAAGCCGCCTTTGCCATAGTAAGTAATGGAACTGAGCCAACCTCGGAGGTGTTATCTGTTGTCCCACAGAAGATGAACGGGATAAAGTTAAGCAAGTCTTTGCCTAATCTGGGCGTCCTGTCATCTATAGAGTCACCATCGTGAAGGCTTATAACCAGCTTGCCATTCACCAGCTCTAACACGCGATAAACCGTTTTTGTATCATGCCCGAACTTATCTTCACTGTTGTTAAATTGTTCTTCTAACACAACAAGGTTTAGGTCTTTTCGCCCGCCAACACTATTTTCTTTCCAATTTGTAATTGAAAGTGCGTCATACAATGCGAAATAAGGAACCCCATCCTTATCAACGTCGATGAGCAAACCACAGCGCCCATGCACAAGAAGATTACGCACCACACGAATGAAAAGCTGCTTTAACCCAAACCCATCGCTAGTTGCGTTCTCCTCCACCCCCTGCAACTGTTTGTTTGGTATTCTGATTTCAGGATTCAGCTTAGAAACCAACCCTATCATCGTCCTGAGAGAATCTTGCACCCACAATGGATATTGCGCTCTGTTTACATAGCCAGCGTATATTTTCTTCCCGCTATCTCCTAGCCTTTCAGCCTCAACCATGCCAGCCGATTTGGGCAAATAAGTTTCCCCCGACTCCTTTATTTTTTCTTCGCCAGCAATTGCGTCTTGCATAATCTGCCAGCTTTTTTTAGCCGCCAAGTATTGCGGATGTTTGTCTGTAACAGCCATTTTCTGCCCTCAAATCATGCCAGCGATTCTACGCCGCTTAAATGTTCTATTTTTGACATTCCGCCTACTCACCGCAAAATACCTAAACCCATCAGCATCATGTGATGTGTAGTCGTGAAGCGGTTTATCTTTCCAACAGCCTCGCTTGTCATCCCACTCTTTGCGGTAAGCTTCAAGGTGTGCAATGCCTTCACTACATTTATGCTCATCGAACACGCAAAGTGGCAGAATTTCACGCACCGCTTCGATACCTTCATCGATAGACACTCTCGGCACCACTTCAAATCGTATTGAGTAAATCTGCCCGTCGATTTCGTACCCTTCACGCGCTAATTCACGCCGAGATTTCGCATCAGAACCAAACTCGCGGTTATCGATATCATGAGGGCCATTGTGACTTGCATATGTGTAGCCTTTGTCTTTCAGCACTTTCATGTAGTGCCGTAGACCTTCACCACTGTTTGAGTAGTGATCAATGACGTGGAATTCTTCGCCCACTTCACGAATAAACCAAATTGATGTTGAATCACCCACACCAATATCCCAGTACGTGTGAACCGGTAAGTGCGAGTTATCAGGAAGTGTGCCAATGCGTTTATTTTCGTACAGGAAGCGGAACTGCTTAGCGTAGTAAGCGCCTTCAACCGATTGCTGGAATGCCTCAGACGGTATTGACGGGTATTCCCGCTTCATATCGTCGCCAAGCGTTTTCTCTTTGGCGTAGTACCATGCTTTTTGTCGCTCGTTTAATTGAACACCATGTTTGCTGGCTATCTCATCGAAGTAATCAACTAGCCGCTGTGGTAATTGCTCAACAGGGTCAATGGCATATTCGGGATTCTTCCACCATGAGAAGAAAAAGAACTTCCAGTCTAGGTTAGAGAGAGTCTTATTCTGAATTTGCGCTTTCTCAGCAGACTGGCAGTAATCATAAAAATAACCTGCTCGACCTTCCGCTGTGCTTTCAATTGTCGTGAAACAATCGCTTGATACTGCCTCAAACGCACCAGTAACAATCTCACGGGCTTTCTCTGGATACTTGGCGCATATCTTACCGAACTCAGATACATGTAAATATCTGAGCGTTCCGCCACGAAATGACGTGCTGATATAAAGTGAGCCGCCTTTGCTAAAAACCAATTCACCAGCCGCATCATTACTCGCTGGATTTGCTGCTTTAATTTCATCAGGTAATTTTTCGTAGGCATACTTTATCTTTTCCCTGAATAGTCGCTTAGTGTCATTTAGCGTATGAGCTATCAATGCACATTTAGCCGCCTCAAATAACGCTGCATCTAATTGGATGATGCAGACCTCAGTCGTAAAACCTAGTTGCCGAGCCTTTAAGATAATGTTTCGCGTGTGCATCCCTTCAAAGTATTCAAGCTGCTCAGGCGTCATTTTAAATCGAACTGGCTTACCTTCTTTGTTGGTGATCCAGTAAAGATGATTCAATCGCCAGAGCTTATCTCTCAATAATGCAAGATGTTCTGGCTTCATGGTTATTCCTTAGATAAGTCGTCCATTAGTTCTGATAGCTGACTAGCTGTCTTATTCGGCTGAGCATCATCAAGCCCGTATGCTTGACGCTCAAGCCCAACCAAGTTTTTGAGTGTTTCACTTAATGCTTTGGCTGACTTAACGCGCTCAGGCAGGGAGATGATTGAGTGATAAATTTCATTGAGTTTGTCGCGTCCGTTGTCATCAGGACTAAACATTAACTCGCCAAGTTTTCTTAAAGCTGGCACATCAGCACATTCAGCAGATAGTTCATCAAATAAGTTGTTAGTTAATTCTCTAGCCCTTCGAATATCGCCTCTATGCTCCATGCGGACATTAGCGATAACCTCGGCATTAGCCTCAATAAGTTGCCGTTCTGAAATAGCCTTTTCGGTGGCAACCAGACTGGCAACCTCCCTTTTGGCAACCAAGTTTTCAGCCCTAGCCTTAACCTTTGCCTTTAAATCTCGCTCCCATCCTTCTTTCTTGGCGCGCTTACTTATCGCCTGATGGGTTATCTCGTATTGAGATGCTATTTCCCTTATGGACATCACGCCAGCTCGGTAAGCCGACTCGATGGCCTCCCAATCTGGTCTTTTAGCCATATCCATTCCTTAAATAAAAAAGGCCACTAGGGCCTATTGTAATGTTGCAGTGTGTGATGACTGTTGATGACTTGGAAAAACTAGAAGCCCTTGCATTCCTGACTTTCCAAAAGCCTGAACGCATCTAGCTTCAAAATCTTTATAGTCAATGCAACCGTTAGCTAAAGTAGTGACAGCGACTAATTGATCCTGCACCAGTTGTAAAGCTTCTGGTTTTAGGTATTGGTGTATTTTATCTTTACTGTCCTTTGCCATCTGCTTAGCTTCTTCATAAACAGAATCAGGCAACACGGCTTGGTATACCCACTTAGCTGTTATCATCCCGAATAGCGATGGACAACCACCAACATGACCAGAATAAGGCAAACCAGACATTCGGCTTAATGCTTGATAGAAAGGTTGTTGAAAGCGCTTCTCCCATGATGTTGGCTTATCAAGTAAGAATATCGCATTGATTCTCTCATCATTATAAACTGGCATATTACCACGGATAAGAGCATCAATTTGTTCATCACACCATATTTCAAAATCAACGGACAGCCAGCGAGCGAAACGCACTGCTAGTTTTGGGTGCAGCCATGTTCCGCCACCCCTATCTTTCCTAGCTTTGCTAGTTTTTACATACGGGATTTTCCCGTATCTACCTTCAAGTGCTTGAATATAGGCTATTGTTTCAGGAAGCCTGACCCACTCATTGGGCACTTTCCCAAATTTAGCTGCTATATCGGTAGCATTGATCCATCCGTCGTTATTAAAACGCACAGGGTGCCCATCATATTCGAGAGGAATAATATTATTCATACGTATTACCTTCATTTGAAATGAACCCTCGTTCACATAGGAAATCAGCCCGTCGAAGCTCGCCAGCCATAACTGACTTCCTCGAAGGCTCATATCAAAGTGATTGGATTCGACGTTTTAGAATTGCTCTGTGAATGAGCGGTGAAATGCGTAAAGTTCGCAGCTTAGCGATACTCTGCTAAGCAACTTCTAGTCTGTTCCTAGCAGTCAAGATAGCGATCACCCCCTTAAATGGTGGGATAATTACACCTATTAAAAAGCTTCTGATTCATTGGAAGATAAATAAATTTACATAATCAAACTTATTTTTAACTACCATGTAACTAATTGAATAAACTCTGTATAGAATTAGTGCCGTCCTTAAGATGTACACAGCAAAGATTATTTCCTTTTCAAGCCTCAACACCAGGGGCTTTTTTTGCCATTAAAAAGCCCCTGATTTCTCAGAGGCTCATTATTCGCTTGCATATTTTGAATGCGTCAACTACATTTAATGTGATATTCATTAGTTCAACAGATGTACTTAGCCCGCGGTGTGTGGGCTTTTTTTATTCTTTCGGAATGCTTTTATCCAGTTCTTCCCGGAATTGATCTGGCTTATCAAAACCCTGCGTTGCCATGATATTTCTCCATTAAAAAGCCCCGCTATTTTGCGAGGCTCAGATTTGTAATATCTGCTTGAGATTACTACCTTTTTAATGTTGTGGTTATTCACGATTAACGTATAGTGACGTTACATTCATGAACTATTATTCTCTACTTTGCCTCGATATCTGGGGCATTTCTTTGTTGTTCAATTTCCCGTATTGCTTTCTTGTCGATTAGCGTTTGAGTTTTTCAATCTCTACACGGTCAGGGCGACGGTAATTGAGGATGTAATCTGGTAGTTTTGTGAATTTGTTATCTCTGCCTTTACCCACAACAGATACAGAATCGACTACTGATGATGTGTCAAAAGTTTCATCATATTCATGCAATAAAGCAGCCATTTTATCTTGCCACTCGGCGGGCATTTCATGCATTAGCACCCGAGGAATAACTAAGAATGATGCATATGACAGCCCGAACCAATCCCACAGATTACCGCTATTTTTTGGTTGTGTTATTTCTTTCATATTCAATCTCTCGAATGGCTTTCTTGTCCAAGTTGCACTTTGCTATTGAGTTCATGGCATCAACTAGCAGTTGTGGCATGTCGCCCCAGTCCACTTTTTCAGGAATATCAGGCTGAGGACAATCAGCGGTTAACTGTGCTGGTATTGGTGGAGACTGAACGGGAATCAATACCTCTTTTGTACTTGTGCAACTCACTAACAACATCGTCAGGCACAGCAGTATTAGCGCACTCATTGTCTTTGAGTACTGTTTTGATAACAGTCTTAACTTTGACATGTTCTGAGTCCTCTAATTGCTTTGCTTTGATGTTGTCGAGCGATGCTTGATAGTGAAGAGTTATTGCTGATTGGGTTACTTTGTTGATAGACTCATGCGCCAACAATTGATTATTCAGCCTGTCAATTTTCCCGCTTTGCCAGCCAATAAAGGCACACATAGCCAAGGTAATGACAACGCTAACAACTATCTCACCAAGTTTCACAGCAAACTCCACGCTTTTTCGAACATAGCCTCATCGTAGGGTTGCGTGCCATTTTCATGACGAATGATTGCCTTGGCCAGTTTAATTGTGGTTGCCTTATCATAAAGACTGATAACATCAGTAGGCGATACACCCAACTCTTTAGCTACACCGTTAATATATGCTCGGGTGTTGTTTTCATTCGTCGGAGCCCAGCGGTCAATCAGGCCTGATACAGTTTTTAACCCGTACTT
>NZ_JAMPMC010000047.1:0-23503 GCF_028477945.1 Providencia sp. PROV261
GATTTTCCGACACCAGTTTTTCCCATCAAACCGATTGTGGGCGAATAATGAATAAGCTCGCTCAGTTTCTGTTGTAATTGATGTTTAATTGCCGTGGGGAGTGGCGAAAGCACCGCCTCAAAAGGTGAAGCGGTGGTGGAGGGATTTGTTTTCATAATAACTTCCTGTGATAAATGAAAAGGCTCAATACCTGTATCTTTCAAGGAAGTAATATAGGTTTAAGATTTATTACATTTTTTAGGGGTGTACCCCTTTTGATAGGTGAATTTTTTATAAGTCGCCCCTGTTACTTTTGGTATTTTCGTAAACTGTTTTGCGACTTGTTCAAGGTAGTAAAGATGATAAAGCGTTGTATTTTTAATACCGCGTATAAATTTTTTCCTTTTTTTATCCTCAAAATAAGGTGCTATCTTGATCCTTCCTTTCATCGCTTTTTCTAGAATATAGTTAGCATTTCTTTCATGCCTTGAGTCTTGTTCATTAGGGATAAATACGTCAGTATATTCATCTGAGAAAGGTAAAATTAAGTTACGAATAGAAGCTTTAATTTGATATTGATTTTGTTCTTCAGTGTAATAACCTTGTTGGCAGAGCTCCTCATTATGATCCCTATCATGGGGAAGCTCATCATCAAACTTCACGTAGTCTAGCCAAACACCGCACTTGTTTACGACGCACCATTCTCTTGCCATATCTCGAATAAAGTAATCTGTAATCTTTCCTACGTAATAAAATATGACTTGAAGATAGGGAATATGCCGTTCGTCTAATAAGACAACATGGGAACATGCTTTAAATACACTATAGGCCTTTCTTTTACTGAGTTTCTTCAACATTTTATTGAATGATTTATTTAGCTCCTCCACAACCTTATATATCCGCCAAGTGTGAATAGGCCTAGTTTGTGCATATTTGAAATCAAAAGAAGGTTGATAAATTCGAGCATCATCGAATCCAAAAAGTACAGGTAGCATCATTATTGTCTCTTTTTTATGATCTTTTTTAATATGGCAATAATGGGTATATAACTTGTCATAACAAGAACGTTTAATTCTCAATTGCTGTTTAATCTGCTTTCGTAAGTTCCTATCCATATATTTCGAAATATAGCTATGAAATTTTCTTTTTCTAGAGACTTTATATTCCGAACTCTTTAATTTATTTAATGCAAATTCAATTCCTAATGTATTCTGAAGTTCCTCCAGTAAATTGTGAATGATGTCGGTATTCATTCCATTATCTGGCTTATTGAAGGTGATAAACGAATACCGATGACTCAGCTCTTTTAATGAAAGAATTTCATGTTCTACCCCTCTTTCTTTTGCATCCAGTCCCAAAAAATTTACATCAGTGAAAAGTTCATTTGTCATAGATTCTAACCTTGTTGGCTATTATTGTGAGCAACACTCTTTTCTTAGTTGATAAAAAAATATCACATATTCAAAAGATAATCATGGAGCTAAATCTCAATTTTCATATACTAATAATTATGAAATCATGGTATTCAAATATATTTTTCATGGGGTAAAATTCATCAAAAATGGGTTAAGTCATTAAGGTAAAATTGAATAACGCTGGTTTTTAACATGATTTAATAGAATTATAAACGAATATAAATGAGCACTTTTGATAGTGAAAAGATTTTCTTGCTCTAACTACATGCATCACCGTGAGAAATTGGTTGCTAATTTATAATGGCGAAAAAGAAAAGCTGGGATGCGTTAACATTGAGAGAACGTAGCAAATTATGGTGAGCAACAATTCCTCTTTATCACTCTCGAATGACGAACTGGCGGTTTAACGTAGAAATACTAAATCAGTTTTCAGTTACAACAATGAAGGCACGAAAATATTTATTTTATGCAACATTTAGGTTATTAATATTATTATAAAGAAGCATTAATTCATTAGTATAACTTAATGATACTTTCTCACTTGAAATTTCTATTGAATTATCGTGATCACAATCGGCATACACGAAGTGAAGAATTCAACATTAGACAACTCATAACCACGCCCCGAATAATGATATCCTTAACCCTCCACCCTTAAGGTTAAAATGAGAAACACCCTAAAGGGGCGTGCTCTCTTTTTGAATACCAAACCAATACGATAGACAAAACCATTATTCCATTCTGATACTGAAAATTTTACATCATGCACTTATCCGTTGAACCTATTTAACAACGGAGATAATTCCATGTATTCAGTATCACGCTATACCCTTATCCCACACTTGCAAAAAGCCTTACATCAACACCAATCCCATTTATTTCAACGGTATTCCAAAATACTGATGATAAGAACAGATTTTCATTGGCGTGAAGACAGTGAGCGATACATTTACGAAGATGAACATCAATTTAGTCGGGATATGAGTATCCTGATGTTACGTCTCTCAAAATATCCCGGAGTAATAGGTTATGCTTGGGTATTGGAAGAAGCTCCTGATAGGGGCTTACATGCTCATGCTGTCATCTATGTGGATGGTCAACGACATTGTAAGAAATGGGACTTTAATCAGCGAATGAATATGCTCTGGGAAACCATTACGGAAGGCGAAGGCTATCTTTATCATTGTACCGACAATAAACAATATCGTGCAGATATCAGTAAACCTATCCACTTTGATGATAAACGGGGTAAAAGAGCGATGCGGTATGTCGTCAATTACTTGGCTAAATACGAACAAAAAGGCGTTAAACCTATCTACCATCTCTCGACTCCGCCTACGGAAAAGCGAATCGGTCGTCCTCGTAAGTCCTCTTCGTCTTAAATACGTCTATTCGCTTCACCAGAGCGTTTTTTATACCGTAGTCATCCCATCATAGCACTTAGCTGATTAAATCGCTCAGAATGGATCTGAGCGTGTTTATCGTATTGTCTAGTGAAAGGGAGTAGTGGGTTCAGTTTATGTATTAGCTGTGCGAAGCATTAACCATCGAAGTGAATAAAAAAATACAGCATGGCGTTATTGTCTGAAGGACGACTGACACAACACACACTACCATCTGTCGCCTTCTCCTTTTCACTCTTAGGAGACAAGGCAATGACTAATCCAACTATCCCAACCACTAGCCTGCTAAACGACCAATTCGTTGATATGAAATTTCTAACTCAGTTTACCGGGCTTACGGATAAATGGTTCTACAAGCTCATACAGGACGGTGAGTTTCCCAAACCGATTAAACTGGGACGCAGCTCCCGCTGGTTACGAAGTGAAGTAGAACAGTGGTTACAAGCGCGCATTGATGAATCGCGTACTTAGCGTTAACCTAATACCAATAAATCATATAGGAAGTGATATCTCGGCATAATTGTTTTAGCAGTCTAGTCGCTTTTATATTTAAATTTCAATTTATTACATCTTCATTGTGTTTCATGATGCCTTCAGCAAATAGCGCCTGTAATCCACCTCGATTAAACGTTGAAATCACGCGATGTTTTTCTTCAGGCGTTAATGACTGAAAGATGTAGTCCCAACCCGCTTCAATTTCTTTCGGTGTGACATTATTGAGTGGTGCAGATTGCAGATTACCTTTTCCCGTAACTAACTGCGGATAATTTATTAAATCAAAATTTTAATCCGGTAGCAGCGAATGAAATCTGGGCTGGGGATATCACCTATTTAAAGACACCGGAAGGTTGGCTCTATCTGGCTATTGTGATGGATTTATATTCTCGGCGTATTGTGGGTTGGCACATGTCATCCAAAATAGATACCACCTTGATAAGCAAAGCGTTAATGATGGCCTATAACTTACGTTCACCCTCAAAGGGTTGTGTATTTCACAGTGACCGAGGAAGTCAATACATAAGTGGGCAATATCAAGCGTTACTGAAAAGTTATGATATGCGCTCAAGCCAAGGTGATATAGGGGCTTGCTGGGATAATGCGGTAGTTGAACGATTTTTTGGCAGTTTAAAACATGATTGGTTATTTAAAAGACCCCATGCAAATCGGTCAGAAATGAAACAAGACGTTCTGGATTATCTTCGTTATTACAATTTAACGCGATTACACACGGCAAATAATTATTTATCGCCTGTGGAGTATGAAAACTCCTTCAGAAAAGTGTCCTAATTCGCTATTAAGACTTGATTCAACGTATTTTAATCTCAGTTTTTTTTACTGTATTTTCATTCTTTTTTGTACTTAATCAGACTTAATTACCATTTTTTATTGATTGTTTGATTCGGCCTTCTTCTGTAACCCATTCATTTTTAATGTATTATGGTGTTTAAAATGATTATGTCATTATGTAACTGAGCCGCTAATTTATAAGTATTCAAATCACCTCCTGTATAATATTACGCATTTTATCATTATAATTGTGTTCTGTTGATTATCTATCATGTCAACTTTTGATTAATGATAAATGTAAACACCGATAATGCACACTGAATCATGAATATTTATAACGTTTGAGGCGTCTTTCTTTTTTATTCGTTTGCTCTAATTAACTAACTTGCTAACTTGTTTATCTTCACTCAACATTGAGGGGTTCTTTATGTTATTTAAAAAATCATTATTGGCATTATCTCTAATGACTTTATCTGCTGCGGCATTATCTGCGCCGATTGCTAACTTAAAAGTCACTGGCTCAATTGCGCCACCAACTTGTTTAATTAATGGTACAAATGAAGATACCGTTACCTACGATTTTGATTTCTCACGGGCTATTTTCCCTGCATCAGGTAATTTAGTGTTGGATGCAGAATCCAAAAACATTGAAGTGGTGTGCGATGCAACAACCATTTTGACCTTTACTGCCGTGGATGACCGTTCAGGGACTGAACTGACTCCGGGTGATAATAACTTTGGTTTAGGCACTTCTGAATCTGTCAATATTGGTTTCTATACAGTGACCATGGAAAATGCCACGGTAAAAGCGAATGCTAATGCAAATGCGACAAGTGTTAGCGTGAAAGTAGGCAGTGATTTTGGTCCAACCGGTACTGTCAGCAAATCTGAAACCGCAAGTTGGGCAACGGCTCCCAATACACCGGCTCAAGGGCAAATCTTTGCCGCTGACTTTACAGTGACCCCTACTATTAATAAAGACTTGAAAAATAACGCAGGTAATGTCTCTCTTGATGGGTATGCGGTATTGACGTTTGCATTTGGTCTGTAAGGCAGACCCTCATTATCACGAGTAACCCAAATTCGCCCTTCATTGTGTCAATGTTCGGCGAAACATAAAGAATTTAACAGGAAAGATGAGATGAAAAAACAATTAGTTGGTTTATCGTTGTTAGCTGCATGCGTATCCAGTAGTGCATTAGCAGCAGGGCCAGTTGCCAACATTAAAGTGACGGGTGATATGAGGCCACCAACATGTACCGTCAATGGCGGTAATAATGATTTAGTGTATAGCTTTGGTAATATTTCACCGTCCGTTATTCCTCAAACTACAACCTATAATGGCTTGCCGACAGTATCGAGGAACCTCACCGTGACGTGTGATGCTGAAACTTTTTTAACCTTTAAGGCGACAGATAATTACCCAAATGAATTTATTTTATTAGATGGTCAAAATAGTAACTTTGATGGTATTACCTTTAATTTAGTGAGCGAAGATGATATAACTAAGAATATAGGTGGAATATCATTCAGAGGTACAAATGTTACTGTTGATGGTAAGAAAGCTTATATATCAAGGGCTAATGATGGAACTCATGATAATGGCACTTGGCCTGGTAAAGAGGCAATTGTTAAAAATGCAACGACTGGCTGGACAAAAACAGAGCAGGGCAGAGTTGGTATTGATGCATTAGATTTAATTTCGGGAAAAGTATTTTCAATGGATATATCGAATCGAAGCGCTGTGGATAATGGGGTGAAGTTCACCTATATTTACCCTAAGTCTGTTTTAGATAATAACAATATTGATATTTCTAATGGAATTAATTATGTAGGGCAAGCCATTCTGACTTTTAATTTTGGTATTTAACCTTATTGTTTAGCTATCCTAAATTGCAGGAATGGCTATTTTTTAGGAAAGAAGCCTTGTTGTCGGTTTAGGCTTCTTTCTGAGTGCTTATTTCTAAGAATTCAGTTTAGACTAAACTCAGTAGCTCACCATGACAACAATAAAAAAACAATCTCCTCGGCTATTTTTCCGTCGCCCACTGTCTGCCTGCGGCACGCTGGTATTATTTTTTTGGGGTATCTTCTTTAGTTCGACCCTCATTGCGGAATCCTTTTCATCGGGTCTTTTTACCCAAGATGTTATCCCCGAAGTGTTGGAGGAAGAGACCTGCTCTTTTTCCACACCGGAAGTGACCTACCCGTACACTCAGTTACATGCCAGCCTTTTTCAACGAGAAACCAAGACGACATTGCCGCCTATCACACAAACGTGGCATATCAGCTGTTCTCAGCCGATAGACGGGATGCGCCTCTGGGTCAATGATATGGCCGCGAGCAGTGTGACGGATGGTGACCCAACCCATTTCAGTTTGGGGCAAGTCAATGATCAGGGCAGCTTAGGCTATTACACGGTGACCTTAGCGAACGCGCAAGTGGATGGTCAGTCTGTGCTATTGTCCCACAGTGCGGATGATAGCGTCGTGGGGCAACCGCAGTCTGCTGTCACTTTACAGTCGAGTCAGTTTTATCGCTGGATCACGCCCACCGGTACACCCGCGAGTGGGCAGCAGTTTACTGTCACCTTGACGGTGTCGCCCACCTTGAATTCTTTAACCGGCACGCAGGGACCGTTAGTGGACGGTGCCGAGCTGAATGGGGATTTAGCGCTGAGCGTGTCCTTTGGGCTTTAGTCCTAGTGATGTAAACAACGGGGTATTCACCTTGTTGAATTGACTTTTTCAATCGACTCTCGAAAAGACACGAGGACTATCGTGATGATATCCATCCAAACGCGAGTGCGTTGGCGACACAGTTGGGTGATTGGCGCCTTTTTTTCCGTGGCGCATGCACAAGATAATGCGCCTGTTGACACGTCGATGAGCACATCCGGTTCTACCGCCGCTACACAGACTGCACAGCAATCCGTATTGCCAACAGTCTCCTCTTCGATGTCCTCCACGACGTCTACCATCGACTTTGATGTCAGCGCATTAAAATCTTTGGGGTACGGGCCAGAAGTGGCGGATTTTTTCAAACACGGTAGCCAATTTTTACCGGGGCAGTATGATGTGACGGTGGTGGTGAATGGCAGTGCGCGTTATCCCGCCACGGTGACTATCGGTGATGCTGGCCAAGTGTGTTTGACGCCCGCCTTACAAAAGACCTTGAAATTAAAGGCGGTGGCGATGGATGAGACGGCAACGGGGTGTACGGATATGGTCACGCGCTATCCAACTGCTCAAGTCACGCCGCACCCGAACACCTTTACGATTGACTTGTTGGTGTCTGAAACGGATTTTGACCCGCAATTGCGCGGTGATGAGCTGACCTACGGTGGCTTTGCCGTTTTAAGCAACTACCGCCTGTACGGGATGCAGATGAAAGGGGTGGACACACAGCACTTTTATCAGGGACAGTTTGAATCGGGAGTGAATTGGCACAACTGGCTGTTACGCAATAATAGCAGTGTGTCGGCGGGACAAAACAGCACCCAATACCAGTTCAATGAAACCACCTTAGCACGCAGTATTGCCCCGTGGCGGTCGATGGTGCAACTGGGGCAAATCAATACCCAAGGCAACTTATTTGGCGGCACGCCATTGAATGGCATACAGCTGTATTCCGATACCAGTTTCCAAACGAGCAACGCGTTGGTGGTGCCGATTACCGGCGTGGCTGAATCCCCCGCGACGGTGGAAGTGTTGCAAAATGGCCGCCTGTTGTACCGAACACTGGTTCCAGCGGGGCCATTCTCGTTAGACCGCATTAACGGGGTGGTCAGTGGCCAACCCTTGCAAGTGACAGTGCTGCAAGAGGATGGCCGACAACAACAATTTAGTGTGGTCACCAATACGCGCGCCTCAGACCAAGTCATGAGTGAGCCGACCTACCAAGTGGCAGTCGGGCAATACCGTCGCCGCTCAGGGGATGACCATATGGAGACCCCATTGATAGCCAATTTGGAAGGGGGTGTGCGTTATTATCACACCGATTATTCGGCCGGAATGCAGATGTCTAATCGCTATCAATCGGTGGGCGGGAGCCTTTCCCGCCAGTGGGGCGAGCAGGGCCGGGTTGGCAGCATCTTAGGGGCGCAATATTCGCGTAATGAGGATAAACACGGCCAGCAATGGGATGCCAGTCTCAGCACCGCATTAGGCCCGCTCTCTTTGGGATTATCCAGTTTATACCGCACCCGAGACTACCCGACACTGGAGGAAACACTGCAAAAATCCGCTGCGGTGATAGACCGTGATAGCAATACTGCCTCGTGGTGGCAAAAAAGCAGTGAAACGCAGACGGCCAACTCGGTGTCAGCCAGTCTCGGTAATGCCCAATGGGGGCGCTTAAGTTATGCCTTGGGCTACAACCATTATTATGGGCATAAATCCGATACGGTGTTGCACACGGTCAGTTATGCCAAACGGATTGGCATCGTTTCCCTCAATACTAGCCTGCAAGGGGGTAATGACCGCGACAATCGATTATTTGTGAATGCGTCCGTGCCGCTAGGACGCACTGCCTCGGTCAGTATGCAAATGCAGCGCTATCAAGATTCGACCACCTATACCAGCACCGTGAACCACCGGCCCAGTAACTTGTGGGGCTATTCGGTGGGGGTATCGCGCAATGATGAGCAGACACGGGTGAATGGCAGTGTCAATGCGACGACCGCGTACAGTCAACTGATGGGCAGCGGGTCATGGACGGATGAAAACACCCACGCCATGATGTTGTCCGCGTCGGGAGCGGTGGTGTATGCGGATGGCTTGTTGGCCACCTCGGCGGTGCCGTTGGGCGATACCTTTGGGGTGTTGCATGTGCCGGGACAAAGTGGCGTGCAAATTAACACGTTGGGGGGCGGGACGACGGTGACCAATCACTGGGGCACGGCGGCCATACCGACCTTGCCGGTCAATCGTAAAACCACGGTGCAACTGAACACCAAGAACCTGCCGTTGAATGTGCGTTTAGAGACTACGTCCTTTGATGTGGCCGTGGCAAAAGGCACGGTTATCTCACGCGAGGTGTCCGCCACAGTGATGAAACAACTGCTGCTGGGTATCACCTTAGCGGATGGTACGCCAGCACCGTCGGGCAGCAGTTTGGTGGATGATAAAGGGCAGTTGATGGGGATAGTGATGGGCAATGGGAATGCGATGCTCAGCAATGAGCAAATTGGTCAGCCGGTGCGATTGCGTATGGCCAATCAAGCGGAGTGTCTTGTGGATTACCCCGTGCCCGCCCACTTTGACCCGAATGCCTTGTATGAAGAGGCCGATGCGGTGTGCCATTGATAACGAAGATATCATAGAGCTACACACTCTAACGGGATATCTCGTCTATCCGCGTTAGGCAATGAACACGCGAGGACTTCAAACCGTGGGGCCCTCTGTCAGTAAAAAATAAGAAGAAGGTCAATAGTATGAAGATAAAATCCCTTAAGATGTTCCGTCACTTGCTTATAGGCAGCTTATGTTTATTCAGTGGGTTGGCGCACGCGAGTTTTCAGTTGGAAACCATGACAGTAATCGTGGATGCAGGTGAGCCACGAAAAGTGTTCAGAGTGAAAAACACAGGTAAAGAGCCGATTTTATTGTCGACGAAGGTGTCGGACATTGAAGGAGGACAAGCCTTGGCGAAAGATGTCATGGTATCACCGCCGATTATTCGCATTGAGCCGGAGCAAAGTCAGCAAATCAACTTTGTGTTGAAAAAGGGTATTGATTTAACGGAGGAAGCGTTGTTAAAAGTCTCTTTCCAAGGGGTGGGCGCGACGAAAACCAA
The DNA here is from genome assembly GCF_028477945.1 of Providencia sp. PROV261. NCBI lineage: Bacteria > Pseudomonadati > Pseudomonadota > Gammaproteobacteria > Enterobacterales > Morganellaceae > Providencia > Providencia sp. PROV261. The sequence continues at coordinate 9,881 of NZ_JAMPMC010000047.1, forward strand.
TGCGACGAAAATGCCCATCCGCCAAGATGTGGCCATGTTGATAATGCCAGTTGGGATGAGCGTGAGCCCGACACCGTGGGATACCCTGCAAGCCACACAAACAGGCAACACATTAACCTTAAAAAATACGGGCAAGCAAGTTATCCGTTTAGCGCCGAATTTTACGGGGCAACCGGGCGGGCAAGTCTATGGTTTGGGACAATTTTATTTGCGCCCGGGTGAGCAAAAAACAGTTGATGTAAAAGGCGTGCTGAGTGCGATTGACATCTCCCCACTGAGCCGTTACGGGTTTAAGATGCAAAACAATGCTACCATTAAGGTGACACCTGCGGTGTAAGTTAGCCTCTTTTGAGCAGTTAAAGGTCGGTGCTTGTGGTAATAGAAGCATCGACCGTTTTGAGTGTGTGTTAATATTAGGGGGGTTGCGCCCACCAAGACATTAAGCGAATACTATTGGCCGGCGTAGAACCCCTATCTTATGTGCTGCTAACTCCCTCACCAATAACAGAAAATGAAATAGATTGTCTTTATGATTTATGTTTGTCATTTAACTGAATGCGGCATACTTGAGAACGACTATAGCCAGTCGCTTCCGCGGTTTCTCGAATACTGAGTCCTTTGATGTTTCGATAATAAATCACCTTATCATGGTGTTCTTTATCCGCCTGCCTTCCTTTGTATTTACCTAATGATTGTGCACGTTCAATACCTTGTTTTTGGCGTTCGCGTCGGCTTATCCAATCTTTGTGGGACATGGCCGCCATCAAATCAATTAACATGGTGTTAATGGCCGAAAGGACGGTTTGACTGATAGAGTCATTCTGTGTCAGATCTTGATTATTTAGAGCTTGCCAAGATGTCGGAATATCGAGACTCACAATGCGTAACTCATGGTGTTCAATTTTTTTTTTCAGTTTTAACCAATCAACATTATGCCACTGAACATGTAAAACTGAGCCACTAACGATCATAGAAAACTGAGCCACTTGGTATTATCCGTACATTTTTGTACGGGGAATTTATGATTACCAAGGAGATATTTGTGGATATTCATGTTCGCTTTATACAAGGTCAAAGCATCCGAAAAATTGCCCGTGAACTGGGTATTTCTCGCAATACTGTTAAACACCATTTGCAGCAGCAACAGATGCCAACGTATTGTGGTCGTAAGGCAATGCGTTACGTGGTGAACTATTTAGCCAAAGCCGAGCAGAAACCCTTTGACCCGATTTACCATATCTCCCGTCTACCTGATGTGAATGATAAGCCGATAGTTCGTCCTCGTTCCCGTCATCGTTAAGTCAGCCATAGGGAATGCTGTAGCAGCAAGGGGCTGTATGATGATCTCTATGGCCCTTATAGCCGTTTATTGTGGCGACACCGTGCAAGTTTATCCCCTGCCCGAATAAAACGCTCAGAATGGCGCTGAGCGCGTTATTCACACCCATTACTCCTCTTCAGCCGTCACTTTGCAGTTGCTGTAGACCGTAGCGTGGTCGGTGCCGACAACATAGGCAATGACAATTGGACTGTTGTTACTGGGATCGACTTCCTGACGCAGATTAACCCGTCCATCCTCCGACGTATGGTAATACCCGATACCGTCATATTCCGCTTCGCCATAACGGGTTTCAGACCCATTATTACTGTCCTGCTCAAACGCACCGTATTTGCTGAACTCAAAGGTCACAGGCAGCACTGAACGAGGACCATAAGGTGCAGGGCGATTAAGCTGAGATACTGCATCACATTCAAAGGTATCTGCTGTGGCAGTCGCAGATAACGTCAACAACACCAATGCTAAAATCTTTTTCATTCCACCTCCGACAGCCTTTATCACCACATAATGGCTTTAAGTATAGCAAAGCCTTTTTCTCTGCGTAAAATATTACAGCTTCCATCAATCCGGTGAATACACCACAACACACCGGAGAGAAACAATGAACATTTACAATCTGAATGAACTGGAGCTCGGTATCGCTGAATTACCTGATGGCCGCCTGACAAATGCCTTTAAAGAGCAGGAGCGCTGGCAACCGGCACAACCCATTCCCTTTTACTGTCCACACTGTCACTTACCGGTGTATCTGGACCGCCGTAAACGGCATTTTTTCTTTGCACACCCCGTTGATAAGAAATACCTCGATTGTCCTGAGGTAAACGCGGCTATCAGTTATCTGACGCGACAATCTCAACAAGCTGAACAGTTCTCCGAGCTTCATCCCATAAAGCCCATCACGGAATGGTATTGCGTCTGGTGTCGACGGTTTTACACCAGCCAGCAGCGACCAGTCAGAAAGTGCTGCCCGAAGTGCAGAGAGGGGATTTACAGCATACCTGCTTCTCAGGTCACCGAAGACCACAGCTATTTTCATTACGCGCTGAATAATCAGGGTATTGAATCGTTGGTACGCACCCCATTGCTGCGGTTGACGGACCTCACTGAACCGAATGTTATCGATGAGGCGCAATAAAAAAATACAGTAGCCCGTTATTGTCTGAAGGACGACTGACACCTCGCATTCCCCACCTCAGTCGCCTTCTCCTTTTCATACTCAGGAGACAAGACAATGACGATTCAAACAACCCCAACCACCAGCCTGCTGAATGACCAGTTCGTTGATATGAAATTTATCACTCATCTGACAGGATTAACGGATAAGTGGTTTTATAAACTCATTCAAGACGGTGAGTTTCCCAAACCGATTAAACTGGGACGCAGCTCAAGATGGCTGAAAAGTGAAGTAGAACAGTGGTTACAAGCACGCATTGATGAATCGAGAGGGGGCAACTCCGCCCTTGGATCCTAAGGCACTAGCGCGAGTCGCCGTGCATTTTCCATAGCATACCCACCTATTACCCACCAACTCAATTTCAACCACACCTGGTGCGATTGAATGCGCTCTAGGCAAAGCGACGCCCTAAACATACGAACCTGGCTCGATACGCATGTAGGCACAGCTCAGTGGTCTTCTAAGTTTCAAGGTGAGTTGCCGAGTGTGGATCCTGAATGTTGGGTACTCAGAACGTTTAGTTTAAATTTTACAGAAGGAGCACACCCATGCTTAAATTACATGAAGTCAAAATGTCGCTAGCCTTAACGCAGAACAATCGTTTCGCGGGAGCCACCCAAGAATCGAGTTATTCACGAGAAAACTATTACTGTGCTCACTGCGGTGAGCCCGTCACACTGCACAAGACGCCAACGGAGTCATGGTTTACCCATTCTGATCCTCAGAGCGCAGAGCACTGTCCGCGGGTCATCAGTAAGATCAAGAGCTTAGAAGACAAGGCACGACTGAGCACACAGGTTCGATCAGTTTCACCAATATTAAAGGTCACGAATTGGTTTTGCGTGCAGTGTCGTGAGTATTTTACAAATAATCAAAAATGTTGTCCGAAGTGCCATGAGGGGATTTGGTGTATTCCAGCGGAGAATGTTACAGAAGAACATCAGCCTAAAACAAATAGGTAATATCCATATAAGCGATTTAAATATTAATGGATTTTAATAATTATAATGCTATTCACTTTATAACCTAACTCCATCCTATATTCTGTGTTTGCTCATTGAGTAGCGGCCTAGACCTTAACAAACTCAATGATTTACCGAAAAGAAACCGCATCAAAAATGCCTGTTTGCCCACCACTTGCCTATGGCTTTTACTAAATCTTAGTGGTACTTCTTGGCTATGACTACGGAAAAACAGTGCCGTTTTTATGCTGCTGTTAGAGCTAAAACATAGCAGTTTTGAAGGGCTTTATCGAGTGATTTTTTCAACACTCCATTTAATAATGGGATACAATAATATCCACTTTTTGTTTTATTTAGTTATAATGGATATAACTGTGTCCATTTGGTCTTTGCGGATGAAATTTACCTTACTTGATGATACCGATGTAAGCCAAGCCTATGCGGCTTATTTACGTGAGTTACGAAAGCAGGCAAAGCTGTCACGAGCGGCGCTTGCTGAGCGAAGCTGTGTACCGGCGGCCACCATTAAGAAATTTGAGTTGACTGGGCAAATTTCATTTCGCCAATTGCTGTTGCTATGGCAGACCCTTGATTCGCTAGATAGGTTATACGAGCTCACACAACCTAGCAAAGAGCGTGCTGCTATACCCACGAGTATTGATGAGGTGTTAAAAGATGAGTTTTAAACCCATTCAAAAACTCGCCGTAACTCGCACGTTAAGCTCAGGTGAGCAGGTTGCAGTAGGGGTCTTGGCGCAGAATCGGCAAGGCGTTTTTTTTCAGTATGCAGACAGCTATTTGCAGCAGTTTGGCAATTTATCACCTTTTACCTTGCAGTCGAACGCGCAAGTTCAAGTCGCTCCTAAGCAGCCACACCAAGGTGTACATGGCGTATTTGGAGATTGTTTGCCCGATGGCTGGGGCATGCTGTTACAAGATCGTATTTTCCGGCAACAGGGCATCCTGCCTAATCAATTAACGGCGATGGATAGACTGGCCTTTGTCGGTGATAAAGGCATGGGAGCATTGTCTTTTTCTCCGGTGTCTGAGTTTTCAGCCACCACGCGCGCGGATATTGATTTAGCGACGTTAGGCTTAGAAGCACAAATTTTGTTCGATTCTTCGATGCCAGATTATATGGATGATAATCACGGTGAGTTAGATGGGCATACGCAACAGGTGTTGGCCGCATTAGTCGCCGGAGGTAGTTCGGGTGGGGCCAGACCTAAGGCACAAATTTATATGCCTGCTGGGGAAACTCAGCATTGTCGAACCTTTGCAAAGCCTAGTGATGAGGCTTGGCTGATTAAGTTTACCTCTAAAAATCTCGCGCTCGGCCATGAAGAAGGTTTGTGTGAGGCGGTTTATTTACAAATGGCAGAAGTTGCTAAGTGTCAACCGCCGCAATGGCAACTCATTGAAGCACCACCTACAAGCGGTGCGTCTGCTTGGTTGGCGCTTAAGCGTTTTGATTATGTCACTGAACAGGCCGACTTAGGCAGCAAGCGCAGTGCAGGTCGCCTGCATATGCACAGCGCTTGCGGGCTGCTGGATGCAGACTTTCGAACGCCAAGTTTAGATTACATTGATTTAATTAAAGCCAGCCGTCAGTTGTGTAAATCGCCAGCCGCTGGGCAGCTGCAATTTCGCCGTGCCATTTTTAACCTGCTGTCGTCTAATCAAGACGACCACAGTAAAAACTGGGCGTTTTTGCAAGCGGATGACGGTCAATGGGATCCTGCCCCTTTTTACGATGTTACCTACAGCCCACATCCATTCAACGAACACGCCACTGCGTTCGGAGGTTATGGTAAAGCGCCACAGCTTAAGGTGATGCAAAAACTTGCTACCAGTGCTGGCTACGGGAGTTGGCATGAGGCAAGGCAAGTCATTGAAGAAGTCGCAGAAGCCATCAGCCAATTTACGTATCTGGCACAGCAGCAAGGGATCAGTAAAACGACAGCATCTGCGATTACTAAAACACTAGATCAGCGCAAACAGGAAAATGCCGCGCTTTTTCTATAACAATAAGAAGGGACAACAATGAAGATCGGCCGAAACGATCCTTGCCATTGTGGCAGTGGTAAAAAATTTAAGCGTTGTTGTATGAGCAGCGTTTCCAAGCAACATGCCCAAGTTTTTGATGATGTTGAAGCTATGTTAGCAATGAATTCAAATTTGAGCCTTGATGAACTCAACACGGCTTTACAACACAAAGTTCAGGATCGCAATAATCAGCCTCATCCCGATTTTTGTGGCGTAACGCCAACGCAGATGGCCAATTGGCTGTATGCGCCTTTTACTGAATTACAATGGATCACAATCAGTACGCCAGACAGCCTTGCTGCCAGCCCAGTGATGCGCTATTTAGCCCTCATTCTGGATGAAGCGATGGCGCAAAGCGGCTCCTTCAAAGCCACGAGCAAAGGCAACTTACCGACTAAATTAGTCACACAAGCCAGTGAGTTATTGCCCGAATTTGCTGTTGCTCAATTCGAACGAGATATAAGCATCAGTGAGTTTGCCGGCAGCAACGAAGACAAATTCAATGCCTTGCACTACACCAGAGTGCTAGCCGAAATTAGTGGCATTATTTATCGGCGAAGCGGTCGCTACCATGTAAAAAAATCAGCGCAAAAGCAGTATCAGGTGCTAGGTGTGCAAGCATTTTTTGCACCTATGTTAGAAGCCGCCGTCAGCAAATATAACTGGGGCTATTTAGACGGTTTTGAGTTTGATGCCGACTTGCGAACCTTTTGGCTGTTTATGCTGTGGCGTATTCAAAGCCACAGTAGCGTAGATCTGCTGGTTGAAGAGGTGAAAGTGGCTTTCCCAGATTTACTACAGGGTTTCCCAGCAGATGATTACTTCTCGCCGGAAAGAAACTTAAGCATACTCATCGAATCACGGTTTATTGAGCGATTTTTACAGTTTTGGGGATTTGTGACCCTTGATCCAAGAAGTTTTTTAAACACGGAATCTGTTGGTAGGACGGTACAGGTACTGCCTTTATTGAAACAAACTTTTCAATTCACAATAAATACATAACAAGGTCATCGTGAGCGAATATCAATACTATAAATTTGAGCGTCTGGATGGGTATTTAGATGCTAAAGCACGTCAAGCACTCAGAGCCATTTCAAGCCGTGCCGAGATCAGCGCTACGTCCTTTAAGGTGTATTACAACTACGGCGACCCAAAGGCAGACCCTTTTAAGCTGATGTTAAAATACTTTGATATCGGTTTTTACTATGCTGATTGGGGCTCAATCGATGTCTACATCAAGCTACCAGCAGGAACGCTCCCTGAAGCTTTACTTGGCTTTTCAAGTGATGGGCTTCATGTTCACGAAAACGATGAGTGGCAGTTGCTGATTTTTTCCCTTGAGGAGTATGACGAATATTTTGACGATGAGCATGCCGACGACTTTTTCCAGCATTTAGCTGGGTTACGCAGCGAGTTAATGCAAGGGGATTGGCGCCTTGTGTACTTCATGTGGCTTAAAGCGTTTGATTTTAATGATGACATTGAACGAGTGCCGTTAGTTCAATTAGATTTTGAGCACCTCAGTGAAGAGGAGCAGGTGTTTGCAGCGCTGTATGATATTCCCTTAGCATTGATTAAGGCACTCGCCATGGTGCTGAACGCACAACCCAGTCACCAAGCCAAACAAACCCAGTTTCAGTTTGATACATGGCTCCATAGTCTCTCAGAGGCAGAGAAAGACACGTTATTAGGCGCGCTGTTTGAGCAAGGCCAGTTAACCCGTCACCAAGCTTTAGCGCTGACGCGAAAAGAACCTGCCAACATAGACGAAATCTATCAGTATTGGTTAACCCCCGAGGTAATTTCTCCTTTTATTGAGCAAGCCCAAGGCCAATTACAGCAAGAGCAAGCCGCAGCACTCGCAAAAAAATTAGCCATCGAAAAAGCAGAAAAAGAAAAAGCGTTGACGGATGTTTACAATCGGCGTGAGCACTACTGGCAGCAAGCACAAGAGCAAGCGGATCGCACTTGCGCCAGTGGTTACGATGCGGCATCACGCTATTTGCATCAGCTGTGTGAGGCCTATCAGTTCAAAGCGGATGAAGCGGCGTTTGAACAATGCTTTAAGCGCTTTGTAGTGGCGAATAATAGCCGTAAAGCACTGTTAAATCGGTTGAGTGATTTGCTTAAACGAGGAAGCTATAGGTCGGCCAAATGACGTGAGTAAAAAATATCATTCAGTTTTGATTGGTTGAAAGCTGGAAGCTTCGTTCAGGTATACAAATTGTTACCTATGAAGTCACTGTGTGTAAACCTCTAACTACTGAATTTCCCCGTTCGGTAAAACGCATAGAGGAGTACTCAACTTGCATTGCACACTTTTACGCGCAGAAAAGTGCAGAGTTTTACATTTTTATGCGCCGAAAAGTGTAGTTTGGTGGCCTTTGGCATTCAGGGATCCACATCATCGCCTTGGCCAACGCGCAAGCTAAACCTAAAGGTGGGATATAAATCCAATTATATTGAGTAAAGTGGGAATATAGTCCATATGTAAACTGTTGGAGTTGCTTGGGATTCCAAGTTGGACTATATTCCCATTAACGGTTAAATAGTGGGAATATAGTCCCTTTGGTTGGTGATATGGCTAAGCGTGACTTACACAATGTACTGTTTCCAAAGCAGCGCAAAATCCTGACGCAGTTTGGTGAAGACTTGCTGCTGGCGATGAAACGACGTGGTTTTACAAAAAAGCTACTGTGTGAACGTACTGGTTTTGATCATAAAACCGTGAATAAAGTCTTCGCCGGTGATCCGGGCGTTGCCATAGGCACTTACTTAAAAGTGATGGCCGTTCTTGGCATGGAAAGCAACTTTGCAGAAATGGCCGCTCATGATGAAGTGGGTATCAAGCTGCAAAACATAAAATTGCTGGAAGCTTCAAAATGAGCCGTGAAATCGTCGAAGTCTATGCCGACTGGCAGCCAATTGAAGCGCCTTTGCTAATTGGGCTGCTTGCTTACAGTGATTCAAGCCGAGGTGGCGTATTTAGTTTTGCCTACGATAAAGCATTTTTAACCTCAGCCTATCGCTTGCAAATTGATCCAATCCTAACGCTTCACTCCGGTGAACTCTATAACGATGAAGCCGATAAAAACTTTCGCGCATTTCTTGATTCATCGCCTGATAGATGGGGGCGTATTTTAATGCAGCGGCGTGCGGCGATTGAGGCGCGCAAAGGCATTCGAGCAACAAGTCGATTAAACGAATTGGATTACCTGCTGGGCGTACATGACTCTTATCGGATGGGGGGGATTCGATTTAAGCGTGTAGGCTCGGATGCGTTCTTAGATGACAACTCTGAGTTTGCTGCACCACCAATGGCTTCTTTGCGAGAGCTAGAGCACGCAGCAATGCAGATTGAAAAAGACGATAACATCGACAGTGACGAGTATTACCGCTGGTTGAAAATGCTGATTTCTCCAGGCTCATCATTAGGTGGTGCAAGGCCCAAGGCTTGTGTCACAGATGAACAAGGCCACTTGTGGATTGCTAAGTTTCCCAATTTAAACGATACCCATGACGTGGGCGCATGGGAGATGGTCTGTTATGAATTGGCGTTGGCAGCAGGTGTTGACATGTTTCCAAGTGAGATCAGGCAATTTTCGTCACAGCACCATACCTTTTTAACCAAACGGTTTGACCGCGACGGTGAAAAGCGGCTGCATTTTTCATCGGCCATGACACAGCTTCAATACTATGATGGTGAACAATCTCAAGGTGCTAGCTACTTAGAGATTGCTGAATTTATTTCCAATTGTGGTGCACAAACCACAGCCGATTTAGCTCAGTTATGGCGTCGAATCGTGTTTAATATTGCGGTGTCTAACACGGATGATCATCTGCGTAACCATGGATTTTTATTAACAAAAAATGGCTGGAAGTTATCACCGGCTTATGATTTAAACCCGATAGTGGGTAAGCATGGCCTGCATCTGAATATAACCGATGCAGACAACACTTTAGACTACCAATTAGCCTTTGACGTAAAAGACTTCTTCCGACTTTCGCAAACCCAAGCCACGCAAATTTACGATGAAGTATTAATTGCGGTTAAGCAATGGCAAACCGTTGCTAAGCGGCTAGGGATCAGCCGAGCGGAGCAAGCCATGAAACAATCAGCGTTTAACGTTTAATGAGTCAGTGAAACTATATTTTCATTTTTAATCAGATAAAGAAGTTTTAGTTTCACTTTATGCTTTGCCTCATAATCCATGTGTTTTAGCACTTCGCTCATCCGTTGGGCACCTGGGGCAGCTTGGGCAAAGCCTTAGTTCACGCCACTTAGGCACACACTAACCCTGCCCACAGAGCATTTATTGTTTTGGGCACTATCTACAAACTGGGGCAGCTAGCTACTTGTACCCTCAGAAAGCTGCACGATCTGAGCATTTATCTGCCTACTGCGTCCGTTTAGTACTGGCAAACTCCTAACTGGGGCTTGTTGCAAATAATAAATTAGCGCGTTTTTTGCTCAGAGCTCATTGGATATTTCAGGCTAAAACGGTCTCTACGTTGAATAATCGATTCATAAAGGCAGATCGCTCCCGCACTCGAAATTCAGGTTCATATCGACGTAGCCACTCATCAAATTGACCTTTATTCAGTTTTCGCAAGGTTTCAAATCCTTGAAGTGTTGACCAAGCACGCTTCGCCGATTTGAAGCCGCCCGTGGCAACAATCAACTTTTTTATCGGGGCGTGATCCGATTCAATACAGTTGTTGAGGGTTTTGATTTGCCGTTGTTTCGCGTCAGCTCGGAGTTTTCCTTCTTTAATTAAACGCGCTATAGCGTAACCGTAAGCTGCGTGCTTATCGGTATTTAAGATTTTTGGTTGCCGCTCGGAGGGATAAGGTTTTAATACGCGTTTGAGAAATTCATAGGCAGCATGCCGATTACGCTTGGGTGAAAAATAAACATCCAGCGTATCTCCGTGTTTATCTATTGCGCGGTAAAGGTAAAACCATTTTCCGTTCACTTTGATGTAGGTTTCATCGAGCTGCCAAGAGGAAACAGCCCGAATGAATTGATATTTTTTGAGTTTTTTACGAAGTATTAGCGAATATTCGATAAACCAACGATAAATGGTAGAGCGATGAACTGAAATCCCCCGTTCGGCCAACATATCACTGACGTTAGCATAGCTTAGCGGGGTAGAGCCATACCAACGCAAGCACCAAAGGATGATAGTGGGGGCAAAATGCTTCCATTTAAACTCGTTCGATAGCATGAATTTAACCTAAAGCGATAATCAATAGTGTGAGTGTTTCTCACTTAGGTAATTTTTGCAACAAGCCCTATTTTGAAACAAGATGGCTTAACCTACAGTTCACTGGACATTCATTCACCAGATTATGCCGATATCCTTGAGGCGGTGAAAAGTGATGCGATTGAAGCGATTGGATATTACCTGCCGCCTGAATCCCTTTTTCACTCACTGGCTAAACGTGTTCAAGCTGACCCGAAAGGGGTTGGACAAGGTTTTATCTTAGAGGACTTGAGTAAGATACTACGTGGGATTGAGCAAAGCACATTGGGCTCAGAGTCTGTCGATGATTTTAGTAACTTATTTGAAGATTTAGATTTAACCTCTAGCAAGCTGGGAAATACTGAAGCGGCTAAAAATGAATTGATTGCGAGCATCATTAATAAGCTCGATGAATTAAGTTTTAATTTAACTGATGCCAATACCGATATTTTGGGTGATGCTTATGAGTATTTAATTGGTGAGTTTGCCAGTGGTGCAGAGAAAAAAGCCGGTGAATTCTATACAATGTCATATTCACCGTGTTCTAACAAAGTCCATCTTCAAGAATCTAGAGAAATTGTTACTTTTTCATAGGTCTTAACTCTTCAAGTTCCTCCGGTACTTCCAAGATTACATTTTCATCGGCTGTTATTAAGCCACCATTTTTATAGCCGTAGATTGGCTCATTAAAACTTGAATTTAGTATGTTCTGTCGCTGCTTCTCGATTTCTTTAAGGGAAAGTGACATATCCTTGGGACAAGGTGACCGTCCTCACCAGTTCAAAAGCAGTTCTATTTTATGCTTTGGTGGTAAGTCTTGCAGAATGCTATTCATGAGTGTGCAGCATGCAACTTGGTTGGTAAATCCTTGGTAATTTCCCATTGAGCTTGGAATGATGTGATCAATAGATGCATCACGCTCAAGAAGCGGCTTTCTACAGTAAAAGCAAAAGCCACCTTGCCGGTGAATCAAAGTACTTAGCTTCATGTTGTTATCCTAGTGTATTGAAATCGTAATATCAGATTAATTCAAAATGAGCGATATATCCCGTGGTGATATAGACTGCATTTGGTGATAGTTCTGTCTTTTGGGCAGAGCAATTATGAAAGATCCGCGCTTAGTCGCTTTTGGTGAAAAAGTTCGTCAAACGAGAAAAGAGAAAGGTTTATCTCAGGAAGCGTTGGCTGATCTTGCAGGGATCGACCGTAGTTATATGGGACACATTGAACGAGGTGATCAGAACATTACCCTCACCAAGATCTATCAGATATCTGATGCTTTGAGGGTGTCAGTTTCCGATTTGATTTCTGATTAAGTGTAATGCCCCCTCATTGCGAGAAGGGCATTTAATTAGTCTGCTAAAAAAACATCACTTGGCGATTTCGTAATACATCACCGTCATATTTATCTTTCAGAGGGTTAATGGCTTTTTGAACAGCTTCAGCAAGATCATTGACTTCGTTGTAGAGTATCCTTAATGCCTCTACTTTTTCTTCTGCATTGAATATCTTTCTTGACTCATCAGGGACTATTAGCGCGTTTCTTTCGTCATCAAGATATGAAATGATTAGCAAGTATGAACGCAAGTTATCGAGGAGTGTTAGCGGTAGGTATTGGCTGCAAGACAATCTTTCGTTCATAGAATAGGCAATCGCAGCAATGTCATAACTAGTCAGTTTTTTTGCTTTTGATTTCTTATAATCTGGCATGTCGGCAATTATATTTTTCATTAACCGAGTTACTTTTTTAAGGTTGCCGCCGTACTGAGTGTCTCTGTTATTTACCTTCTTGATGTGCAGAAAAGGCTTGTTCTCAATTAAAGCATGATTGTCTTTGTCGTAAATTTTTACTGCTCTGAAGTGCTCAAGCTTTGATCTTTGGTAGTCATGCGTATCGTGCCAACTACTTGGAACGATATCCACTTTTCGTCTAAGGCTACCACCACTAAGGGCAATCGATTTGGCTCCACTAGTGTTTACTTCAGCGGCATGATAGCGAGACTTGAGTTTCGCTTCTGCCTGAAGTCTTAACTCTCTTACAATATCAACCATTGGCCGAGTATCGCTTGAATCTGAGTAGTAGGTACCGGGCAAAGCTGGTCTTTGGACAGTAATTACGTCCGATTTCAGTATCAACATATCTACGTCAGAATGACCTTCGATATGAATATCCAATGCAACAGAGCCTTGCATTCTAGCTTCGGCATTGATTCCTGACGTCTTGAGCATGTTAATCATGTGTTGATGCTACTCGCTCACCTTCGTCTTTCGAAACTTTTGTAGACTCTTGGCTGACTGCCGCCATTGAACCAATCACATATTTTATCGCAGCATTTTCATGTAGCTTTTCATGCGCTTCTGTCGGTCTTAGATCGCCGTAGTACGAATACATACCTATGTTTTTTAAATGTAGTCACCAAAAGATCATCTTATATTGATCTGTATTTGATGATCTTTATAAGATCATTGTAAAAAGATTTTTATTCTGCATTAAGATCAATTTGTAGATCTTTATTTTGCCATGTGTATAATTCAGCTCTATGCTTTGAAGTGTGTTAAATAAATACTAGGAGTTTTCATGAAACTAACTAAAATCGCAGCTGTATTAATTACAACAATCAGTTTATCTAATACTGCTTTTTCAGCAGATAAGCCAAATTTAGGAGATATAACATGGGGGGGCGGAATGGAAGTACAGCCGGGTGATACAGGTTGGCCATCTGACCTTCCTATGTGGGGGGGCGGGGAACCTGTATCACCCGGCGAACCGGGATATCAATCACCTATCGATAGATTGAATAGCGTATCTGATGTTGCTAACAAAGCTTATGATGATGCTCAAATAAATAAAGAAAA
>NZ_JAMPMC010000048.1:0-3303 GCF_028477945.1 Providencia sp. PROV261
GTATCAAAAATACTAATGATAAATTAGAAACAGCGATTACCGATGGTAAAACAGCATTAGCAGAAACAAATGGTGCTATCAAAGATACTAATACAAAATTAGATAGTTCTCTAGAAGAACAGAAAAAAGTTAATACTTTAGTCGGCAATGCTTTAGCAAGTAATGAAAATTATTGGCAACAGCAATGGGCAACTAATGAAAATTATGCTGCAAGTATCAATCAAAATACATCTGCTATTGCTCAAAACCGTCAAGATATCAATAAATTAAATTCTCGAGTTGACCGTTTAGATCAGAAAGTTGATGATCTGAATGATACAATGAAACGTGGGTTTGCATCACAAGCAGCTCTAAATGGCTTATTCCAGCCATATGGTGTTGGAAAGTTAAATGCGACTATGGCTCTTGGTGGTTATGAGTCCAAAACAGCAATTGCTGCGGGTACCGGATATCGTTTTGATGAAAATACAGCAGTAAAAGCTGGGATCGCTACAAATACTGATGATTTTAAAGGTGTTACGTACAACGTTGGTGTAAACGTTGAATGGTAATTATTAACTAATAAATCTCGTTATTATCCTCAATAATTAAAAAGCTCGCATTGCGAGCTTTTCTTGTTTATAGCGTTGTTCTATTTAAACAGCATTAGTTACTACTATAAAAATCAAAGGTATTATGTGACAATGGAATATTATGCTATAAGCGCACTTGTAAGGCCTAATATGTTGATAAGGTAATCTGATTTGGATTGTTTTTCTTTTTAAAGTAATCAGTTATATTTAAATTTATGTTTGGTCGGAATATTACATATAATGAGGTGATATTTATGAATAAAGCTCTATTTGCCGGTATTATTACAATGTCTTTAATGGCAACTTCCGCTTTCGCAACAACGGACACTAAACCTGTAACGGACACTAAACCTGTATCGCAATGGAAGTGTGAAGATTTTTTGGTCATCGATGACAACTTTTATCCAACCGCCATTGGTGCAGCAGAGATTGTGACACAAAAAGGAAAAGTAGAAGACCCCACTTTAAATATTAGTGGCATCGAAACGGTAACTCCCTTGATTGTCGATGCGTGTAAAAAAGCCCCTAAAGAGTCATTTATTCAAAAAGTCGAAGAATATTTGAAAAAATGGTGAGGTAAAAAGTGCTGGGGTAATAAGACAGTAAAAATAAATAATTAGATGATATAAGTGAATTATTTTTCAAGGATTGAGCTTTGTTTTAGGCTTAATCCTTTTATTTTATAGCAGTAAGAGTCCAATAAGGTCATAAAACGATTATCCTATCGATTAAAAAATCTGTCAATTGGCCTAAAAATAATGCTAACAGACAATTACCAATCAGTAATAAATCTTGAAATAAGCAAAATGAACTCATAAAGGAAGTGATATATGGAAAAACAGCGTGAGCTAGATATACAATTTATGGCACAGGCACTTGAGTTAGCCGCTGAGGCAACAAAGAAAGGTAATGAGCCCTTTGGTGCCGTACTCGTTAAAGACAATCAAGTCGTAATGACAGGTGAAAATCACATACACACTGAAAGTGATCCAACCTATCATGCAGAGCTAGGCCTTATTCGCCAGTATTGTTCTGAGCATAAAATCATGAATTTATCTGAGTACACGCTGTATACCAGTTGTGAGCCCTGTTGTATGTGCTCCGGTGCGATGGTATGGAGTCAATTAGGTCGGATGGTTTATAGCCTTTCTCATGATGAGCTAGCTGAGATTGCGGGGTTTAACATTATGTTAGGCAGTGATGAGATTTTCGCTAAAAGTCCTTTTAAGCCTGAGGTGACTCACGGTGTTTTAAAAGAGAAGGCAATGTTAATTTATACACAATATTTTCAAGCGACGACTTAACATCAAACGTCGGTCAAGTATTCAATGAGTTGATAATGGGGTAAACTGAGCTTTTCTATTGAGGCTTAGTATGGCTACCATTTCAGTAAAATGGCGATTCTGTGGATTAACCGACCCTGTTAAAAAACATGGCGCCGGCAATGGAGGTCATCCCCGTTATCGCTGTCAGGCCTGTTGCCGCACTTTTCAACTCGATTATACCTACAACGCTTGTCAGCCCGGCATCAAAGAGCAAGTGGTTGAGCTTGCCATGAATAATGCGGGTATTCGTGACACCGCTAGGGCATTACATATCAGTATCAATGCCGTCGTCCGCACTTTAAAAAACTCTCGCCACGGAATGTAACAACACTGCCCCTAGATAAAAGCCCACAGCAATCACTTGCTGTGGGCTTTTTTTATTCTGGGGCATCAATTATTGAAACGCACCATAGATAACTGATGTGATTGAAGCTAAACCACAAATTAAAGTGAACGCTTGTGCAAGAGC
Organism: Providencia sp. PROV261; assembly: GCF_028477945.1. Lineage (NCBI taxonomy): Bacteria > Pseudomonadati > Pseudomonadota > Gammaproteobacteria > Enterobacterales > Morganellaceae > Providencia > Providencia sp. PROV261. Next base: position 2,367 of record NZ_JAMPMC010000048.1, read on the forward strand.
TGATGTGCTGAATTTTTTCATCGCTGGCACAATACGCATCGCAACCACAGGTAGAATAAACAGGATAGCCGCAATCATTGGGGCCCCCATCGTTTCAATCATACCTAAAATGCTTGGGTTTCTAATTGTGACGATCCATGTTGTTAATACAATGAACAACATAGAAGCCGTTTCAATTTTTCTCACAGAGAAAGATGAACGAGATTTAATCAATCCAACTAAACCTTCATGAGCCCCTAAGAAGTGTCCAAAATAACTGGATACAATAGCCGCAAAAGCAATAATTGGGCCTAAGTAAGATAAGATTGGTGATGGGTTAATGTTAGCAATGTGCGACAACACGCTAATGTTCTCTTTTTTCGCGATTTCTAGCTCCGCTGGATTTAAAGATAACACCACCGAAAAGACAAAGAACATCACGAATCCAGTTAACATCATCGCAGCGCCACCTGTAATCATATCCGTTTTAATAACGGCTTGGTCACCAAATTGTTGACGTTGATCTTTGGTGAACTGGCTGATGATTGGGCTATGGTTAAACGAGAATACAATCAGCGGAATCGCCATCCATACCACCACTGGCATTGCACTCCAATCAGGTGCCACTTCAAGCATTGAAGTGTTCCATTCTGGAATCAAATACAAAGAAAGCGCTAATAGAATGAAAACCAGCGGATAAACCATCATGGAAGTCACGCGTAGCATTAAATCACGGCCAAATAACACACCGGCAGTCATTGCACCAATCAATACGCCAGACAGTAGCCAACGAGGAATAGGCTCCATGCCAATTTGGTTTACTAAGAATGAATCAACGGTATTAGAGCGTGTTTATCTTTGTAGTGCATATTTCAATCGACCCACATTGGGAGCCACATGATTGAAAATGCTAAAGCAACAACACTTTCATAATTTCGGGCTAATTTGGGTTTTTTTT
>NZ_JAMPMC010000049.1:0-25627 GCF_028477945.1 Providencia sp. PROV261
GTTTTTATTATGGTTAAAGCCATAGTAAAAAGGCACAGCAAAATTGCTGTGCCTTTGACAGTTAGCTTAAAAGGAGACTAAACAATTAACGATATATTGGTAGCAAATTAAACTGAGCAAGTAGCTGGCAAATAATCCCTACAACCCCAAACACAATGACTGCATATATTAACCCCTTCCCTCCCCATACTTTAAACGTTGATTCAGGAAAACGCTCTCTCGCTTTAAGTGCCATCACCGCAGGACAAATAATCGCCCAAATACAGGCCGCCATACCGGCATAGGCAATTGCAACTAAAAACCCATTAGGGAATAACATGCAGAGTATTAATGGAGGTAAGAAGCAAAGTAGTGCAGATTTCATACGTCCAGAGCTGTTATCTTGGAAATTCAACGATGCTAAGATGTAGTCAAATAAACCGATTGCTACCCCTAAGAATGAGCAAAATACGGCGCTGATTGAAAACCACAATAAAAATGTCGCAATATGCTTGCTATTCAGAACTGCGTAAAGTGACTCAATAAAAGCATCAAGATTGCCACCTTTATTGATGATGGTTAAAAACTCTGTTCTAGGTAAATTTCCCATCGTTCCTAATACCCATAGGAAATAGAGAACAAGGGCAAGAATACAACCGATGACACAGCTTTTTACCACTTTTCTTTCATTTTCATGGTACAGCTTATATAAACTACACACATTACCATGGTAGCCAAAAGAAGTGATTGCATAAGGAATGATAATAAAGACAAACGGTAAAAGAGAGGTTTGTGTATCTCCTGTTGGAAGTTTTAAAAGTAAATCCGTTTTTACTACAAAGAAAAGACCTGAGAAAGCTAAGACAAATAATACTATTTTTATCAATAAGAATATTGATGTTAAACGGCTAGCTCCAATACCACTCCACCAAATAGTTGCACCTAATATTAACGTAAAAATAATAAATATAATTCTTAAATTAATATCGAAGCCATAAATGGAGGCTGATTCTTTAATTACAGATCCAGCAGCAGATATATACGCATAGATTAAAATATAGAGGACAAAAATCAATGCTGCATTTGCAATATAACAAGCCCATTTAGGTAATAGTTCTTTTGATATAAAAAAGTAATTTGTTCCTGCTCCATATTTAGAAATACATTCGAGAATATATATCCCTGAATGAAACATAAAAAAACAAACAACGAATAGAACAATGACTGAATTTATAAACCATGCTCCTGCCATAATTGTGGGTAAGCTAAACATGCCCGCCCCTATCATAGCGCCACCGAGCACAAAGCCCCCTACCAATATGGAGGGTTCCTTCTTCTCTGACGAATTATTCATGGTTATTCACCTTAAAAATAAGGGTAAAGTTCCCGCATTGCACGGGAACCTGAAGTATTGACTATTATTTAATAGGTTTTAATCTAGCGGTAAAATGCCTTAATACGGGCGGCTCATATTCAAAATCCAGCCCTTTTAACGTTGCAAATCTATCTTTAAGGCCAATCAAGGCATCTGCGATATAGTCCATATGGTCGTTGGTATAAACACGCCTTGCTATAGTGAGTCGCATGAACTCCATATCAGCATGTTTCTGTTTCCCTGTTTCAGGGTCACGACCAAGTAAAAATGAACCAATTTCAACAGCACGAACACCGGACTCAAGATAAAGTGCATTAATCACTGCTTGGGCTGGAAATTGCTCGCTCGGTATTTGTGGAACTAACTTTTTACAATCAACAAATACCGCATGTCCCCCTGTAGGGTACTGAATAGGGATCCCCCCTTCACGTAAGCGATCACCTAAGTATCTCACTTGACCAATACGATAATGTAGATAATCCTCCCTAGTTCCTTCTTCAAGCCCTTGTACCATCGCCGCTATATCGCGTCCGGCTAAACCGCCATAAGTGACAAACCCCTCCATTGGAACACAGCGTTGCCTTGCTAAGGTGAAAATATTTTCATCATCTTTAATAGCAACTAAGCCACCAATATTTAATAGCGGGTCTTTCTTCGCAGACATGGTTAATGCATCAGCATATTTGTACATGTCAAAAATAACTTCTTTGATTGTGGCATCTTTATATTTTGGATCACGCTCTTTAATAAAATAGGCATTTTCACAAAAACGAGCGGAATCCATGACAACAAAGATATTATGCTGCTTAGCGATTTCATAGACTTCTTTTAAATTCGCCATAGAAACGGGCTGACCACCAGCACTATTACAAGTGACGGTAGAAACAATCGCGACAACGTTTTCAGCCCCATATTTAGCAATATTATCTTTTAACTTCTGAATATCAAAATTACCTTTCCAGTCATCATATGTTTCCGAATCGTAAGCCTTTTCGGTGACAATATTAATCGCTTTACACCCATTTAATTCAACATGTGCGGCTGTTGTATCAAAATGGAAATTAGAAATAAAGACTGGATTCTTAGCCCCTCCCTCCTGTTGTTTAGCTTTCAATAATACGGGGAACAACATATTTTCTGCACCACGCCCTTGGTGAGCAGGAATAGTGTAATCGTAGCCAAACATCTCTTTAACTTTATTTTTTAAATCATAATAGTTACGAGACCCTGCATACGCTTCATCCCCTGTGATCATCGCGGCCCACTGCTGATCACTCATTGCGTTAGTACCGGAATCGGTTAATAAATCAATATAAACAGCACTACTCGGTAATAAGAATGGATTGTAGCCAGCTTCTTTTAATGCAGCTTCTCGCTCTTCCCTAGATGGGATACGAATATTTTCTACCATTTTAATACGGAACGGTTCTACGATTCTTTTAGCCATGATAATACCTTTAATTTTCATTAAATAATAAAAATAGAAATTCGTACTTATTATGAGTAATAAGATAACGATTAATTAAGAGAAAACATTGGAATTATCGATGAGGAAAAAAGAAGGCTAAAGGAATATCAATATTGAACCATTTCTTCATATAGAAGAAACTCCTCGATATTACTAGCTTATGTAATGATAACATACTATGCCTCCTCAATTAAGGGATTAGTACTACCGTCGAGCTTAGATATATAACAACTATTTGGTTATTTTAATCTCTGTTGTCATTATATTATACACGCATCACAATATTGAATAATTTATCGACAACAACATGACGCTCATCACATTATTTATTGAAATCCAAAACCCGTAAAAATAAAAGCAACACACTGAATTTTATAACAATTTAATAAAAACATTAACAAGGAAATTTTATTATAGCTTGTTAAGATTTAAGTTTATTTTATTAAATTAAAGTAACATCTTACTTAAGTTAAAATAGATTTAAGTCAAATGAAATCAATAAAAATACCTTATGTCACTTAATAAAGTTTGCGATACGTTATTCATTATTTTTTATGTTTTGGCAAACTTCCCCCTTAATAAAACACCAAGTTCACCTATTATTGAGTCTGAAAAATAGTGTGTTTGTTCCCTGCATTACTCACGCCATAAGCTTTAAACGGCCTTTTGGTTGATGGAATAGCCAACTCAACCAATCAATTCGATCGATTTGCTTTCCGTACAACTCACCAATTTATTGCCACTTTTAAAGTTTTTTCAAAAAATATTGCTATTTTTAATAACTTTCAAGAGTAAAAAAGAATACTAAATCAGATGCTATCAATCGAACCCTACTTTTGGGGTAACATACCGATAATCATACTCGGATAAAGTGGCATAAAAGTACTGCCCCCCATACGTAGAGCCTATCTTATTTATTAATATTTCACTATCATAGTCAGGGCGTATTATGCACCTAATAACAATTAGACTTTACTAATAAAATTCAGGTAATTACAGTGTTTCTTATTTTGAATAGCATTACGGTACTTTAATGCACTTTTTTGTCACAATGATGCAGGTTTGCTGGTAAACTTGGGCAAACCGCCGATTAGGTATGGTAACAACTGAAGATTAACAGATTCTTCTAACACCTTATTATTAATAAAATAATCACGATGACTTCACAACCAGCATACAAGCAAATTCAATCTTATATTCTGCGTAGTATTGATTTAGGTATCTTCAAACCTGAAACTCAAATACCCACAGAGCTAGAGCTTTGCGCCCAATTTAATGTCAGCCGCATGACGGTGAATAAAGCCATTTCTGAGCTAAGCCAAAAAGGTATTCTGAATCGTATTGCTGGGAAAGGCACCTTTGTTGCGACCCAAAAGCATGAGCTGCCTGTAACCAAAGCTTTTGATATTTTTGATGAAATATCATTAAGCGGTAATAAATATAGCGGTCATCAATTACAACTTAAAATTATTACTGCTTCGCCTGAAATTGCGTTACAACTTGGAGTGATGGAAGGAAGTGATATCGGCTATTGCAAGGTACTCCATTTTGAAAATGACATTCCTTTGATGCTTGAGGAGCGTTATGTCAATCACGCTATCGTTCCTGATTTCGTCAAACAACACTTTGGCGATACAGAAACACCAAGTGGATACTTGCAGCGGCATTTTCCCGTTAGTGAAATGGAGCATACCATCGAAGCCGCTTTAGCGACTAAGGCCATTGCCCAATCCCTCTCTATTAAAGAAGGTTCCCCCTGCTTACAACTTAGCCGCCGTACCTGGACAGGCTCTATTTTAATTAGTTATGTCAATATGATAACAGCAGGCTCTCGTTACAAATTAAAGTTACATTCACGCATTGATACCCCATAACACATAAACAAAAAAATGGGGCAAATTCACAAAATGCCCCAAAGCGACTGATAAAATAAAGCACAACCACACCCGCGCTTCTATTGGCGGGAATACATCACAACAAAACCAGTTACATCCCTTGATAAATTGGCCCTTCTCCCCCTTGTGGTGCTGTCCAACAGATATTTTGTGTTGGGTCTTTGATATCGCACGCCTTACAATGCAAACAGTTTTGCGCATTGATTTGTAACTTTGGTTGTTCTTTTTCACTCACTATTTCATAGACCCCCGCGGGGCAATAACGGGTCTCTGGTGCCGCATATCGAGATAAATTAACGCTAATAGGTATTTGACTATCCTGTAATTTTAAGTGGCACGGCTGTTCTTCTTCATGATTAGTGTTTGATAGAAATACCGACGAAGGCTTATCAAAAGTCAAAATGCCATCCGGCTTGGGGTATTCAATCGGTTGAAAGTTTTTAGCCTCTTGCAAACTTTCATGGTCTGCTTGCTTTAGCTTTAACGTCCACGGTGTACGCCCCTTTAAAAGCAGCTGTTCTGCACCAAATAATAACGACCCTAAGTACAAACCTTTTTTCATATAGGGTTTGAAATTACGAGTTTGGTATAACTCACGATAGAGCCAACTCTGTGCAAATTTTTGACGATATTGTGTTTTAAATTCCGCATAATCGATAGATTGATCGCGCATTGATTCGAACAGGGCTTCTGCCGCAAGTGCACCGCTTTTCACTGCACAGTGACTACCTTTGATCCGAGCCGCATTCAAAAAGCCTGCATCATCACCAATCAATGCTCCTCCAGGAAAGCTCAGTTCTGGTAATGCGGAAAGTCCTCCAGCAACCAAGGTTCTAGCCCCATAACTCACTCGTTCGCCACCTTGTAAAAAAGCGCTAAACGCTGGGTGAGTTTTGAGACATTGGAATTCATCAAACGGTGATAAATAAGGATTTTCGTAGTTCAGCCCTACCACTAAACCAACAGCAACCAGATTTTCACCATAATGATAAGCGAAGCCGCCACCATAAGTATTATTATCTAAAGGCCAACCAATTGAATGAACGACCAAACCGGCTTGATGCTGCTCTTTAGGTATTTGCCAAATTTCCTTTAATCCAAGACCATAGGTTTGCTTTCCACGGCCAGCTGATAAGTCAAAATGTTCAATAAGTTGCTTCCCTAATTGCCCACGGCACCCTTCTGCAAAAAACGTCATTTTTGCTAATAAATTCATGCCCGGTTGATACATTGAGGTCGGATTACCTGATTTATCAAGCCCCATATCCCCCGTCGTCACCCCTATCACTGAGCCTGACTCGCTGTATATAACTTCTGTTGCCGCAAAGCCCGCAAATACGTCGACCCCGAGCTGTTCGGCTTGTGATGCTAAGGCGGAACATACCCGCCCTAGACTACCAATTACATTTCCTTCATTTTTTAAACTGGTTGGTAACAGAGCAAGTGGTAACCGGTTCGCTTTATGCTCTTTTAGGAGCAAAAAGCGATCTTCAGTGACTGCCGTTAAGTCACTGGAGACAAAGTGCTGCCAGTCGGGTAGTAGCTCATCAAGGGCACGGGGGTCGATCACGGCACCCGATAGAATATGCGCTCCAATTTCAGCACCTTTATCGATCAGACAGACAGATAATTCACTGTTTTTTTCTAAGGCAAGTTGCTTTAAGCGGATTGCCGCAGATAGTCCCGCAGGTCCACCACCGACAATCAGGACATCAAATTCCATCGATTCGCGCTCTGGAGCCTCATTGATATTGACACTATTGTCGATAGTCATATTTCCCCCTAATTAGGCTAATGCTTTATCTAATTCAGGTAAGATCTCAAACAGATCACCAACAATGCCGTAGTCCGCAACTTGGAAAATAGGAGCTTCTGGATCTTGATTGATTGCGACGATCACCTTGCTCTCTTTCATGCCAGCAATATGTTGGATCGCCCCAGAAATTCCAACGGCAATATAGAGATCGGGGGCAACAATCTTACCTGTTTGTCCAACCTGATAATCATTCGGCACATAACCTGCATCAACAGCAGCCCTTGATGCCCCAACCGCAGCCCCTAATTTGTCGGCAATGGTTTCAAGTAAAGCAAAGTTTTCACCAGAACTTAGCCCTCTTCCCCCCGATATCACCACTTTTGCCGAACTAAGCTCAGCACGGCTCATTTGGGTTAAAGATTGGCTTTTCAGTTGAGATAATGGGTTAAAACTGTTTGCACAATAATCTTCGATGGCAGCCGCCGGCTGAGTTTCCGTCGTAGCAGAAAAAGCAGAGCTACGAATTGTTAACACCACTTGGTTCCCATTATTTTGTACTGTGGCTAATGCGTTGCCCGCATAAATAGGACGCACAAAGATTTGTGCATCAATAACGTCAGTAATATCGGAAATCTGTGCAACACCTAGCGTTGCCGCTACACGTGGAGCAACATTTTTACCGTAAGTGGTCGCGGGAAAAACTAAATGACTGTAATGTTTAGCTATCGAAACCACTGAGTCAGTCACAGTTTCTGCGAGTTGATGAGTAAGCTCTACATGGTCGATAAGGATCACTTTTTCGACCCCTGCAATGCTAGCCGCCTGCTCTGCAACCCTAGCGCATTGGCTACCAGCAACGAGTAGATGCAATTGCCCTTGGCCTGCAAGGATCTGTTTAGCCGCTGTCACGCTATGGTATGTTGACGATTTAATAGTTTGGTTGTCATGTTCTACCACAACTAATACTGATAATTGGCTCATGGCGCTCTCCCCGATTAGATAACTTCTTTAGCTTGCAGTTCACTGACTAATGCTTTGACATCATTAAATAATGTGCATTGTCCTGTACGTTTTTTCGGCTCCGTAACCATCAATGTTTTTACTTGCCCTAATGGCGTAAAATCCAGCGCTGAAATATCGCGCACTTCAAGCGGTTTTTTCTTTGCTTTCATGATATTAGGGAGGGTTGCATAGCGAGGTTCATTTAAACGTAAATCGGTTGTCACTACCGCTGGTAACGCTAATGTTAATGTTTCTAATCCACCATCAATTTCACGAGTGACTTGCAGTGATGTACCATCAATTTCAATCAAGGAAGCAAACGTCGCTTGCCCACACTTAAGAAGTGCAGCCAACATTTGCCCTGTTTGGTTGCAGTCATTATCAATAGCCTGTTTACCAAGCAAAATTAAGTCCGCCTGCTCTGAAACCACCACCTGCTGCAATAAGCGAGCAATATCCAGTGGCTCTAACACTAAATCACTCGGCTTCTGAACCAAAATGGCTCTGTCGGCACCCATCGCCATCGCGCTACGCAACGTTTCCTGTGAGTGAGCATCACCGATTGATACAACAACCACTTCATCCGCTTTTCCAGCTTCTTTTAGGCGCACCGCTTCTTCAACGGCAATTTCATCAAACGGGTTGATTGCCATTTTGACATTCGTTAATTCGACGCCTGAACCATCCGCTTTTACTCGTACTTTGACGTTGTGGTCAATAACTCTTTTAACAGCCACTAAAATTTTCATAATTACTCCTAATTACTCTCTGCCAGAAAGTGTTTTTCAGGCTGAGGGGAGCCTTAGCAGTGAATATTCACTGCTATCATCCCCTCTTATTTTTGTTTTAACGTGATTTGTTAATTAGCTGATTTGCTGTCCAGTATTTCATTTGACGACGGCAGTATTAGCCTATCTGCAACGGACATTGGCCATATTTTAATCGCAGCATAGTAGATAATACTGGTGGCAACGAGGCCCACAATCCATGAGATATCAACGCCTCCCAGCTTCTCTACTAATGGTCCGGTGTAAAAACCTGTCGCAATGAAAGGCAATTGAATCATAACGCCAATCACATAAGTGATGATGCCAACTTTATTCCAGCGCCCATAACGACCATTCGGGTTCGATAGCTGAGGCACGTCATAACGACCTTTCGTTACCCAGTAGTAGTCAACAAGGTTGATTGCGCTCCATGGGGTAAAAAATGCCAGTAAGAACAGTAGGAAAGCTGAAAATAGTTTTAGGAATGAATGTTGCCCAGCTAAGCCCAGAGCCGTTGAGAAGCTGACCATCAATATGATGAAAAACAGCCTTTGCCTGCGAGAAATTTGCTGCTTGCCACGGAAACCACAGAAGATGGCTGCCATCGACATAAAGCTACCGTACGCGTTTAGTGCAGTGATCGTCACCTTACCAAAGAAAATGCTGATATAGAGCAGCGCGGCAATAAGCCCTGTGCTACCCAGACCAACAATATAAGCCACTTCATGACCTGCGAATGCGTTACCGGCTAAAGCAGCAGCGAAGACGCCTAGGATCATAGATGCTTGAGTGCCAATCACCGTTCCCGAACCTACTGCTAAGAACGCTTTGATTGTCGGCGTTTTGGTAGGTAGATAACGAGAGTAATCGGCAACATAAGGGCCAAATGCAATTTGCCATGATGCTGAGAGTGACATTGCAAGTAAGAAATTGGTCCACGTGAAATGACGGTTTTCTAATAAGACCGAAACGTCATTCATATAAAACAAGCGGAAAAATAGATAAAAGAATGCAACTACACCGATCACACTGGCCGCTTTACCTAGCATATGGATGATACGATAGCCACAGATCGTAATCGCGATGATCACAGCACCGAAGATCAAGATACCGACCCAATCACTAACATTGAGCAATTGCCCAACGGCCTGACCCGCTAATACTGTGCCACTCGCTGAAAAGCCAACATACATCATGCACACTAGAAGGATCGGGATCACCGCGCCATAGACACCAAACTGAACACGGCTTGAGATCATCTGTGGTAACCCTAGCTTTGGCCCTTGAACAGCATGCAGTGCCATCACTGCACCACCAAGTAGTTGCCCGATAAACAAACCAATTAATGACCAAAATACATCGCCACCTAACACGACAGCGAGTGCCCCAGTCACGATAGCGGTAATCTGTAAGTTTGCCCCAAACCAGAGAGTAAATTGACTTGATAATGTGCCATGCCGTTCTGATTCAGGGATATAGTCAATAGAGCGTGCTTCGATTAAAGGAACATTATCCTGCCGATGTTTTTTATCTGCGATTATGTCGTTTGAAACTGTCATGGTAACTCCTCTTTAAGCAAGGCTTGGCTTAAAGAATGGACCAATTTGTCGCAATGGTTGTCGTAGGATACAGCCATGAGACGTTAAGACGGATGTTATTGTTGTTTTATAAACTACCCGCCATTAAAAATTGAAATACATTCTTAAACCCGGTTGTTGTTGTGTTTTTAATTCCATGATCCTGTTATCAGGTCGTTCATCCTATTGCAGTTTTTACTCATTACGAGTGGACCCTGTCTGCCCACTCGCATTTCCCTATCTCACATTAAACAGCATCTAAAACCGCACGTGAGATAATGATTTTTTGGATTTCTGAAGTACCTTCAAAAATACGTAAAATTCTTGCATCACGTACATAGCGTTCTAAAGGTAGATCCCGAATATAGCCATAACCACCATGAAGCTGTAATGCTGCATCGGTAACAAAACCAGCACACTCCGCGGCAAATAATTTTGCTGTTGCCGATTGCAAGCTAAAACGTTCGCCTGAATCTCGACACTCCGCAGCACGCCATGTCAACATACGCGCGGCTTCTAATTGAGTATGCATATCTGCAAGTCGCCATTGTGTTCCTTGGTAAGCCGCTAATGGCTTTTTACCGATTTGGCGCTCTTTCACCCAATTTAAGGCACATTCCATGGCAGCACGAGCAATACCTAATGAAGTCGCCGCAACTTCCACGCGACCTTTATCCAACACTTCCATTGCGGTATGGAAACCTTTATTTTCTTCACCTAATAGCGCCGACTCAGGCAGCCAACAATTCAGAGCTAGTTCATAGATTGTGCTCCCTCGTAGCCCCATCGTTTTCTCAGGTGAAGAAAACTCGACGCCTTCAGTGCCCTTTGGGATCATAAATGCACTAATGCCACGAGCGCCGGCTTCTGGATTCGTTTTGGCGTATAACACGATAAAATCAGCTTCTTTGGCATTGGTAATGTAGTGTTTATTGCCACGAATTCGCCAACCACCATTTTCACGGGTCGCGATAGTACGCATGTCAGCAGGGTTTGATCCCGCCGCTGGCTCTGTTAGGCCAAACGCCCCTAGCATTTCACCGCTTGCCGCTTTCGGTAACCAATACTGTTTTTGCTCCTCCGTTCCCCCAATCAAAATTGAGTCTGTTGCGAGAAAGTGTGCCGTTAAAGCCGATGATGTTGATGCACAAGCCGCTGCCACTGCTTCCACGATCATACTCATTGCTATACTGCCAATGCCAAAACCGCCGTATTGTTCCGGTAAGTTGATCCCCCAGCAGCCCATTTCACCCAGTGCTGCTAGGCTTTCTGCACAAAAGGTTTCTGTTTCATCGTAACGCTGCGCATTTGCTTGCAGAATATCCCGGCAAACCTTTTCAACAGCATCTACAATTGCTTGTTCTGTTTCATCAATTTGAAAGCTCATTGTATTGTCTCCGCATTTTTTATTGTGAGATTTGCCGATTTATAAACAGCATTCGCTTCACCTAAGCTAGGTGCCCTTTGCGTCACATGAGGTTTGTACCCATTAAAGAAAACAGGTTGAGACACTAATGGTGTTCCCCCATCATCAAGATGAGTAAGAACAGCACGTACCTTTGCATGTTCGCTCTGAGTTGCCTGCTGCAAATCATGGATTGGCGAAGCAGGAACCCCAGCGTTTAGCAGCAAATCACAAACTTCTTCGACCGTTTTTTGTGATGTCCAACGTTCGATTTCTTTTCGAAGTTCAGCCTGATAAAGCGTTCTTGTAGGATCGTCTTTATAACGAGGGTCATTGCGTAATTCAGGTTTCCCCATACACTCACAAAAACGCTGAAATAACTTTTCACTGGCGATAGCAATAACCACTAAACCATCCTGTGCCTGATAAGTATCAAACGGTGTGGATACAGGGTGTCGATTACCCACTAAGCTGGGTGCTGTACCATTTGCAAATAGGTTAGATAACCCTGTTAGTTGCATACTTAGCAACACATCAACCATAGCAACATCAATATATTGTGCTTTTTCTTGGTGAGCTTCCCGTGCAAATAGTGCACTACTGATCGCCCAAGCAGCGAATATGCCAGCGCAAACATCACCTATCGATTCTCCACTACGGGTTGGGCCTGTTTGCGGAAAGCCTGTCACACTCATTAACCCTGACATCGCTTGTGCCACAATGTCATAAGCGGGGTAATTAGCCAGTGGGCTATCTTGCCCAAATCCGGAAATACTGGCGTAAATCAATTTTGGGTTGTGCTGTTTTAGGCTGTCAAAATCAATGCCTAACCTCGCGGTTACCCCCGGTCGAAAATTCTCAACGACGACATCACTCTCTTTGACTAACTGATAAAGAATTTCGCGGTCAGTCTCTGATTTTAGATCTAACTCAATACTGCGTTTGCCTCGATTAATCAGCCCGTAATAAACGCTCTCACCATCAATAAATGGCCCCAAATGGCGGCTATCATCACCATGATCAGGCACCTCAATTTTGATCACCTCAGCCCCTAAATCGGCCATCATGCCTGTGCAATAAGGACCGGCAAGTACGCGACTTAGATCAATAACTTTGATCCCTGATAATGGCCCTACTCTTTTTGGCTTTGACATCGTATTCATACTGATCCCCTTCTAAATAAGGCCGCCCCTAATCTGAGGCAGGCCAAAGGTGCTACTTGACCATCGGCAAATTCAGACCTTGCTGTTTTGCACAATGTATTGCGATGTCATAACCCGCATCAGCATGGCGCATCACCCCTGTTGCTGGGTCATTATGTAAAACTCGTGCTAGACGTTTATCCGCGGCATCAGTGCCATCACAGACAATCACGACACCCGCGTGTTGTGAAAAGCCCATTCCGACACCACCACCGTGATGTAAACTCACCCATGTCGCTCCTCCCGCGGTGTTCAATAGCGCATTGAGTAAAGGCCAATCAGAGACTGCATCAGAGCCATCTTTCATCGACTCGGTTTCACGATGTGGGCTTGCTACAGAGCCTGAATCTAAGTGATCACGACCGATCACAATAGGCCCTTTTAACTCGCCATTTTTCACCATTTCATTAAATGCTCGACCCAATCTTTCACGATCTTTTAAGCCAACCCAACAAATACGAGCAGGCAGCCCTTGGAATGCGATGCGTTCACGGGCCATATCCAGCCAGTTATGCAAGTGTTTATCGTCTGGGATCAGCTCTTTTACTTTTTGATCTGTTTTATAGATATCCTCTGGATCACCCGATAATGCCACCCAACGGAATGGGCCAATTCCTTCACAAAATAGAGGGCGAATATAGGCAGGAACGAAGCCAGGGAAATTAAAGGCATTACTCACACCTTCATCTTTCGCCATTTGACGAATATTATTACCATAGTCAAAGGCTGCTGAGCCACGTTTTTGCATAGTCAGCATAGCGTCAACCTGTACTGCCATACTCTTCTTCGCAGCTTTAGTCACTTCATCGGCAGCAGTCTGTTGTTTTTCACGCCATTGCGCCAATGTCCAACCTTGAGGTAAGTAGCCATGAACGGGGTCGTGTGCGCTCGTTTGGTCGGTTACTGAGTCTGGAGTAATGTTACGTTTTACCAATTCGCTGTAAACATCGGCAGCATTACCTAATAAGCCAACTGAAACTGGCTTACCGCTCTGTTTCGCTTCCTCAATATAGTGCAGCGCTTCATCTAATGAAGTGGCCTTTTTATCGACATAACGTGTTCTTAAACGAAAATCAATGCGGCTTTCATCACATTCAACAGCAATCATACTGAAGCCGGCCATGGTCGCAGCAAGAGGTTGTGCGCCCCCCATTCCACCGAGTCCTCCCGTTAGGATCCAACGTCCGGCTGGATCACCATTAAAATGTTGCTTAGCTAAAGATACAAAAGTCTCATAGGTCCCTTGTACGATGCCTTGTGAACCAATATAGATCCAAGAGCCAGCCGTCATTTGGCCATACATCATTAGGCCTTTTTTATCTAGCTCATTGAAATGTTCCCAATTCGCCCAATGAGGGACGATATTTGAGTTAGCAATTAATACGCGGGGGGCATCAGGGTGAGTCGGGAAAACACCAACAGGCTTGCCTGATTGCACTAATAACGTTTGATCATCTTCAAGCGTTTTCAATACTTCTAAAATCTTGTCATAACATTCCCAATCACGAGCAGCACGTCCAATTCCGCCATACACCACTAGACTTTGCGGATGCTCAGCAACATCCGGATCTAAGTTATTTTGGATCATGCGATACACGGCTTCTGTCAGCCAGCTTTTGCAAGTTTTTTCGCTGCCACGTGGGGAGCGGATAACGCGTGTAGAGTCAGTACGGTTTAGCATCGGTGTATCCCCTATTTATCCTTTTCATGTAACTTTTTTGTAACAATCAATGATATTTATCATTAGTCATTATTTTTTCACTGATAGATTTATTGATTTCAAACCTCCTTCAACTTATTGATATTCAATCAGTTGAAGTTATCTCAGCACTAATTTTCTATCATTTTTATCAAATCATTTATCTTGTTGCCTTTAAATATATATACATTTAATTCACAAAGTATATACATTTAAATTTGAATTTTTGCACAAAGATTAGATAGCTAGGGAGGTGATGAGCTATACAATGAGTGATAGCTTGCTGTTTATTCGAAGGAAGATGTATAGACAACTAATTTAATATGCAGAAACAAGTAAATAGCTGAAATGCGAGACGCTTCACATAAACTAGTCATGAAAAGCCCACTATGAGCGATAGGATGCTCGATTATTGCAATCTTTCGCATCAAACCTATTGTAAGTTATCGCAAATAAATTTTATTGGTGATAACTTATGAAGATTCAAAATCCATTTTATAGCCTTACTTCTTGGCTCAATAACGATCACACTCATGAATCAAAAATAGCTAAAGTAAAAAATAGTGATCACTCTTTTCCTGTTAAAACTTCAAAAATAAACCAAGCTGAAAATACACATTGGCAACCTAAAATCACGGATGAAGAGTCTGCCATTGATTTTATTAATCAATATTTTCACCTACCAGAGAATATAGCAAATAAACCCGATACAAAGTTAAGTTTAAAGTCATTATCATTAGATAACCAAAAAGTTACTATTGAATTTAACAAAGAGATCTCCTCTTATTTCAATGAGGAAAATCAAGGTAAAACAGATATTCTGATGACACAAAATGAATTGATTGCTGCATTAAACTATCAGATAAGGCGGTGGGGTAAAGGAGATGAAATTATAGAGGATGAAAATTCAAAAATAACAATAAAATCAGAAGATAAGATTTCATGCCTTGAGCAGATATCCCGTGATATAGGTGCAATGAAGATTATTTTCAAATCAGAGAATGGCTCGTCAATTGTATTAGATTCAATAAATGACATTTATTATGCTTTTAAAAAATTACCACCTGAGCACATTAGTCATCTATGTAACATTGCGAACCAAAAGCATATTTTAAACGCTTATATCGATATATATAACACAAATCAAAACCGTGATAAAATCAATATCTCTCAAAGAGAGAATAAAGGAACAGTCCAAATCGAAATAACGGAAAATGGATATTTAATAACATCCCATTGCCGTTATCAACTTGAACAAATTGAGCCTCAACGATTAATTTCCGGGTCTATTATTGAGATAAAGAGAGCAACTTGTTTCAACGTGAATAAAGATCATACGTTAAAATTTGATAATCTAGATAAGCTCACCATAAAGATTGAACTCGAAACCAATCCGACATTAATAAAAATACCTTAAACTATTAAGCCCCTTCAGTATCCAATAGAGGATATGAAGGGGGATTGTTTAGCCGCCTAAGTAGGCATTACGTACTGCTTCATTAGCGAGTAACGCTTTACCACTATCTTCCAATACAATACGCCCATTCTCAAGAACATAGCCGCGATCAGCCAGTTTTAATGCCTGATTGGCATTTTGCTCCACAAGGAAAATAGTCATTCCCGCTTCGCGCAGTTGCAAAATGGTATCAAAGATTTGCATGATAATGATTGGCGCTAGACCTAATGATGGTTCATCAAGTAGCAACAACTCAGGTTGACTCATCAGTGCACGACCAATCGCTAACATTTGCTGCTCACCACCAGACATGGTGCCAGAGCGTTGACTACGGCGCTCATGCAAACGCGGGAACAGCGTATAAACGCGCTCTATGCGCTCTTGATATTGTTGGCGATTAGCAAAAAAGCCCCCCATCGCTAAATTCTCTTCGACGGTCATTCGTGAAAAAACGCGGCGACCTTCGGGTACTAATGCAATATCTTCACGCATAATTTTCGCGGTCGGCAACTGAGTAATATCGACATCACGGTAGAGAATTTGCCCTTCTGAGGCTCGCGGGTCACCGCATAATGTGCTCAGTAGCGTCGTTTTACCCGCACCATTAGCACCGATTAATGTGACGATCTCCCCTTTTTGAATATTCAGGCTCACTTGATGTAATGCTTGAATTTTTCCGTAATGGGCAGAAACTTGTTTAAATTCTAACATCAATAAGCCTCCCCCAAGTAAGCTTTGATCACATCAGGGTGCTGACGAATTTGATCAGGTGTTCCATTCGCCAAAGGCGTGCCTTGGTTCACCACATAAATGCGATCTGAAATTCCCATCACTAGTTTCATATCATGTTCAATCAATAAGATAGATACTTGGTGATGAGAGCGTAACTCAGCAATTAACTCATCAAGGTCATCAGTTTCTTTCGGGTTTAGGCCGGCCGCGGGTTCATCTAACATAAGAATTTCAGGCCGTGTCACCATACAGCGAGCTATCTCTAACCGACGCTGTTGACCATACGCTAAGTTACCAGCTTGACGGTTAGCAAATTGCAATAAATCGACCCTTTCAAGCCACTTTACTGCATTGTCGATCGCTTCTGATTCCGCTCGTCGAAAGGCTGGCGTTTTCAGTAACCCGGAGAAAATACCACTTTTCAAATGTTGATGTTGAGCAACTAACAGATTCTCAATCACGGTCATTTCTTTGAATAAGCGTACATGCTGAAAAGTTCGGATCACCCCAAGCCGAGCGATCGCCTGACCCGATAAGCCTTCCAAATGCTTTTCTCGGTATAGAATTGAGCCGCCAGTTGGCTTATAAAACCCGGTTAAGCAGTTAAAAATTGTCGTTTTTCCTGCACCATTTGGCCCAATCAAGGAAACGATTTCACCTTGATTTAAGCTCAGCTCAACGTTATTTACCGCTAATAGCCCACCAAAACGCATGGTTAGACCGTTGACTTGTAATAGAGGAGTCATACTTTTTCCCCCTCACTGGCGACTTGCTCGCTATTTTTTAGCTTCATTTGGCGACGTTTCATTGGTAATAGCCCTTGTGGACGCCAAATCATCATCAGCACCATCAATGCCCCTAATAGCAACATACTGTAAGCATTCAAATCACGCATCATTTCTCTTGAGACAACCAGTATAATCGCCGCTAATATCACCGATGTTTGTGAGCCCATCCCTCCGAGCACGACAATGGCTAGTACAAAAGCAGACTCAACGAAAGTGAATGATTCAGGGCTGATAAAGCCTTGGCGAGCCGCAAAAAGCGTTCCCGCAAACCCAGCAAAGGCAGCACTGATCGTGAAGGCGGTTAACTTGATCTTTGTCGGTGATAAACCTAAAGAGCGACAGGCGATTTCATCTTCCCGTAATGCTTCCCAAGCCCGTCCTAAAGGCATACGTAATAATCGATTGATCACAAACAGCGTTAATAGCACCAGCAGCAGAGCCACAAAATAGAGGAAAATAATCCTATCGCCTGCGTTGTAATCAAGGCCAAAGAAATTATGGAAAGTATCCCAACCCTCTTTTGCTGTGCGGCTAAACTCTAAACCAAACAACGTTGGCTTAGGCAACTGGCTAATCCCGTTTGGTCCTCCCGTGATTTCTGTGTTATTGAGCAATAAAATACGCACAATCTCACCGAAACCTAAGGTGACAATCGCCAAATAATCGCCTCTTAGCCGCAATACAGGGAACCCCAATAAAAACCCAGCTAAGGCCGCTGTTAACCCAGCAATAGGTAGGCTTTCCCAGAAGCCAAACCCGTAGTAATGGTTTAATAATGCAAAAGTATAAGCACCTATTGCATAAAACCCTGCATACCCCAAAACCAGTAAGCCTGATAGCCCGACAACCACATTTAAACCAAGACCTAACATCACATAAATTAAGGTTAATGTCGCAATATCGACGCTACCTCGAGAAACAACAAAAGGCCAAATAATTGCAGCAATAACAATAACTAATGCAAGGATCTTTTGCCTCGCTGTCGAGCCATCAAAATCAGGTATAGACCACGATTGTTTCGGAACACCTTGCCACACTCTCACCAATGAAGGGCATATTAGCTGAAAAATAAAGATCACTGCAATCCCTGCAAAAATCCAATTCCAGCGTACCGAATCACCACTTGAAACAACCAGTTTCGTGCCATCAAGTGTCAATTGCAGACCCATCATAAAGACAGAGAGAATAAAGAACATCACAGACGCGACAATGGCATTAATCCAATTTTCTTTTCTCATACTTTCTCGACCTCCGGGCGCCCCAGAATGCCGGTTGGCATGATCAGCAATACACCAATTAATAAACCAAATGACACAACGTCTTTATATTCCGTGCTTAAATAAGCCGATGTCATTGCTTCCGCAACACCGAGAATGATGCCTCCTAGCATAGCGCCAGGAATACTACCAATTCCCCCCAGTACGGCTGCGGTAAAGGCTTTCATTCCAGCCATAAAACCGATATAAGGGTTTATGACCCCATAAAACTGCCCAAGTAGTACTCCCGCTACCGCTGCCATTGTGGCACCAATCACGAAAGTTAATGAAATCACTCGGTCTGTGTTAATGCCTAATAAACTTGCCATTTTTAAATCTTCAGCACAGGCACGACACGCCCTTCCCATACGGGAATAGCGGATAAATAGGGTCAATGCCAACATAGCAAGTAAGGTAACCACCCAAATGGTCAGCTGCATTTTTGTAATGCTCGCTTCAAAGCCATCGCTTTCGCCTAATACCCACTGACCTGTGATCAAACTCGGTAATGCCAGATCACGTGATCCCTGTGACAAGCTGACATAGTTTTGTAGGAAAATTGACATTCCAATTGCAGAGATAAGTGCAATCAACCTTTTTGAATGGCGAACAGGCCGGTATGCGACGCGTTCAATACTCCAACCATAGGAGCTTGAAACAACAATCGCAGCCACGAATGCCGCAGCAATAAGGATCCAACCAACATCAATACCTAGCATCATTAGCCCAGCGATGACAATGAAGGAGACATAGCTACCAATCATGTAAACTTCACCATGAGCAAAGTTGATCATACCAATAATGCCATAAACCATTGTGTAGCCAATCGCTATCAATGCATAGGTACTGCCCAAGGTTAAGCCATTGAGGAGTTGTTGGATAAAATAAAGAATTTGATCTGACATAGGACTATCCTTTAATACTACCATCCCTAAACAGGGCAGGAGCCGGAAGTTGGTAAGCCAACTCCCGGTTCAGCGCCTGAATAGTGAAATTACTTCACTGCAGTGGATGTACCATCCGCATGCCATTCAAATACGCCAAATTCAAAACCTTTCAGGTCTCCATTAGGCTGCCAAGTCAATGACCCCATCACTGTGTCGACTGGATTTGCTTTTAGATCCTTAACCAAATCTTCTGGCTCTCGGCTCCCTGTACGCTCCATTGCTGTCGTCAAGCCTTGAATTGCCGCATACGTAGTCCAAACGAACGGACCGGTTGGATCTTCTTTTTTCGCTTTAATCGCATCCACAATAGGTTTGTTAGTTGGGACTTGATCATAGCGTTTAGGCAATGTTACTAACATCCCCTCTGAAGCTTCCCCAGCAATATTTGAAAGTGATGAGTTACCTACTCCTTCTGGCCCCATAAAGCGAATATTCAAACCCGATTGCTTCGCTTGACGTAAAATTTGCCCCATTTCTGGGTAGTAGCCACCAAAATAGACAAAATCCACATTCTCTTTTTTCAGTTTGGCTACCAGTGCAGAAAAGTCCTTATCGCCCGCGGTGATCCCTTCAAACATCACTTCTTTAACGCCCGCTTTGTTTAGATTTTCACGGACAGAGCGCGCCAAACCTTCACCGTACTGCTGTTTGTCATGAACAACAGCGATACGTTTTGGTTTGATCTCATCGACAATATATTTCGCTGCGGTAGGGCCTTGGTCTGAATCTAGACCTGTTGTACGCATGATCATTTGATAACCACGCGTGGTTAGATCAGCATTGGTTGCAGCCGGCGTGATCATGATAATCCCTTCATCCTCATAAATATCGGATGCAGGTTGTGTTGAAGAAGAGCAGAGATGACCAATAACATAACGAATCCCATCATTGATCACTTTGTTAGCAACAGCGACAGCTTGTTTTGGGTCACAAGCATCATCATATTCAACTGCAACTAAAGTATCGCCGTTGATCCCACCTTTTGCATTAATATCAGCGACTGCTTGGCGAGCACCAGTGAACTCCATGTCGCCATATTGGGCAACAGGGCCAGACATAGCACCAACAACTGCGATCTTCACCTCTTTAGCCCATATCGGCTGGCTAAACACCATCGCAATCGATCCTGCCAGTAACATTTTATTCATTTTTTTCATTCTGTCGTCCCCATCTTCTGTGGTTCTGCATGTTTGTGTTTGATTTATAGTCAATTATTATGATTGGCATTATCGAATGCCTAATATTTAAAAACATAGCCAATAAGGCTATATATTTCATGACATTAAACAAGATAAATATGCTAAATAGCAAATGTATATGGCAGGTAATTACATAATCAGCAGAATAAAAATCTAATGTTATTACGTGGGTTTTTGGTAAATGCCAGTGTTATATTCTAGTTAAATTTAAATTAATCCGAGCTAAACTCGGAAGATCAACCAAGACAAAATCTTCATCTCTAAAATCAAAAAATCGGTTACAGATCACTCTGTCGATGAGTATGAATGAAAAATAAGCAAAGGGCATACTCTAAATAATGCGAGTTGCAGCTTGGTAGCCATTAAGCATATCCTTAATGACAAACATGGCTATGTGATTACATACAGCAGCAATAATCAATGAGTTACAGCTTGGTGTCTCACTAATATAGATAGAAAAATTATGAAATTAACAATCATTCCTTTGGTCAATCCTACTGAGCAACAATATCTTGACCTGTACAAAATCTGGCCTGACCAGAAGCCAGACCAACTTGCTCATCAATGCCAATCAGAGCAAAAAATCTATGCGGCCCGCTTTAATGATCGCCTATTAGCCGCAGCCAAAATTCATCGAGAACAACACAAAGGTACTATCTACGATTTTTTAGTGCGCGAGGTCACTCGTCGCCGTGGCGTAGGGCTCTATTTACTCGACGAAATATGCCGACAAGAGCCTCAAATAACTCATTGGTATTTCAGCTTAGAGGGGGTTTTAGATGCGGATAAAATCGTGATGGAGCAATTTTTATTAGCTTGTCGCTTCACACCAACGCAAGAAAGTCATCGATGGGAAAAACGAGTTTAATACTATGAAATTAAAGCGGATTCACCATGTTGCCATCATTGCCTCCAATTATGCTGCCAGTAAACATTTTTACTGCAAAATTCTTGGATTAACCTTATTAGAAGAGCATTATCGAGCAGAGTCTGATTCATGGAAAGCAGATTTAGCGCTCGGCAACCAATACCAAATTGAATTATTTAGTTTTCCTACGCCACCAGCTAGACCAAGTTACCCTGAAGCTTGTGGTTTGAGGCATTTGGCGTTTAGTGTGGACGATCTTGACGGATGGATTGAATATTTAAAGCAGCATAATGTTAATTGTGAAGCACCACGAATCGATCCCTACACACAAAAAAGGTTTACTTTTTTTGCCGATCCGGATGGACTCCCCTTAGAATTATACAGTGAATGATACTGCGTATTCTGCATTTATTGCCCCGCGCGTGGCGGCGACAATAAATGCAGTAACAGTGAATCAGGAAGGAAATCGATTTTAATAACTCTCTTCTTCGCCTTCTTCCATTGCGGCACGCAATTTTTTCATGGCATTTTTTTCGAGCTGACGGACTCGTTCGGCAGAAACGCCATATTTATCGGCTAATTCCTGTAATGTTGTCTTATTATCATCATCTAGCCAACGAGCACGAATAATATCTTGGCTACGCTCATCTAATGAATCTAATGCGTCGGCTAACCGATCTGTTGCGTGACTTTCCCAATTGTCCTCTTCGATAGAGCCTGCAAAATCAGATGATTTATCTTGTAAGAACAGTACGGGTGCAATAGGTTGCCCTAAATCACCGCTATCATCATCATCAGACATATCAAAGGCCATATCTTGAGCCGCCATGCGTGATTCCATTTCACGTACATCCTTGGTACTCACGCCCAGCTCTTTAGCCACCATATCAACTTCATCTTGATTAAACCAACCGAGACGCTTTTTATTTTTTCTCAAGTTAAAAAATAACTTACGCTGCGATTTTGTTGTCGCGATCTTAACGATACGCCAATTGCGCAACACGTATTCATGAATTTCAGCTTTGATCCAATGGACCGCAAAGGAAACTAGGCGAACACCAATTTCAGGGTTAAACCGACGCACTGCTTTCATCAGGCCGATATTCCCTTCCTGAATTAAATCTGCTTGCGGTAAACCGTAACCTGCGTAGCTACGAGCAACATGTATCACAAAACGTAAGTGCGATAAGATCAGTTGCTTTGCCGCATCCAGATCACCATGGTAATGCAGCCGTTCAGCAAGTTCCTTTTCTTCCTCAGCGGTGAGCATAGGATAAGCATTGGCAGCCCGCATATAAGCTTCAATACTTCCCTGCGGAACAAGTGCTAATGATTGCATGTCTTTGGTCATTCAGATCCTCTTTGAAAAATAAAGAAAAGAGATTAATTTGATGCGATATATAAGATTAGAAAACCGTAGTTTACCAGTTTTACTGAGTTAAATAAATTCTACTTGTGCGATAGCGACAGGTTAATATCAGACAAATCAAGACTTCAAAAGTTCCCAAGCTGTGCCATTTTTATCGGCATAGCGATAAACTATGCCGATAAAAAGGATTATTCAGGCGTAAAATGACGTAAGTGCTGGACTGTCGCTAGCCAAGCTGCCACCCAACCAATCATGGCTGACATAAGGATCACTAATAAAGATTCCTCCCATAGCAAGCCTTCTATATGAAATTGCGTACCAAAAACACTCGCAACTTGTGCTACAACATCGGATAACTTCCACACCAGTAGCGCTGACATAATCAGCGATACTACCGCGCCCAGTGCCCCCATTAACAAGCCACCGTGTAAAAATGGCCGCATAATAAAGCCATCTGTCGCACCGATGAGCTTCATCACATTGATGGTGTCTCGACGCGCAAAAATATTCAAACGCACACTATTACCAATAACAAGGAATAGTGAAATGATCATTAGAATACCAATCACCGAAGCGACTTGCCCGACAAGTTGTGTTAATGCCGCCAGCCGAGAGAACCAGCTATCGTCCATACGAACTTCTTCAATGCCATTAACTTGGCTTACTCGATCACGCAGTGTTGTTAACACTTCAGAACTTTGAAAATCCAATTTTGGCGTAATAATTGCCACAGCAGGTAATGGGTTTTCCTCTAGCATGTCTAAGGCGGTACTAAAACCAGACCAACTACGGAACTCACTCATCGCTTGGTCGCGAGATAAGTAGTTTACGTGCTCTACCCCATCAAGCGCTTGCAACTGAGTTACCACATTTTGCCCACCTTGTTCATCCAGTGATTTATCAAGGTAAACAGTTAATTGTGGTGTTGGATACCATTGAGCAGCTGCTTGAGCCACATTTTTCCAGACAATATAACAAAGGCTTGGTAAGGTCAGAGAAATCGCAATGACCATCACCGTTAAAAAGGTTGCTAACGGCTGTCTTAACATATCCGCCAATGTATTCAACCAAGCATAGCGCCATTGTTCACGCCACCCACCTTTCAATGCCTTACTTTTTGATTGCATAGGGCGTTCAGACTTAGATTTGCGAACGTGTTTAGCCATGTTGACCTCCGATCATTCTCCCTTCACTCAGAGTCAGTACACGGTAATTACGCCTCTCAATCAAAGCAACATCATGGGTTGCCATGAGAACCGTTACTCCAACACGGTTGAATTCTTCAAATAACCGCATGATCCCCTCTGATAGTTCACCATCAAGGTTCCCCGTTGGCTCATCCGCAAGTAACATGGTTGGTTTGTTTACGACAGCACGCGCAATCCCAACTCGCTGCTGCTCACCACCCGACAACTGAATTGGAAAATTTTTCGCTTTATCAAGTAGACCCACTTTGTCCAATGCTGCTGAAACTCGTCTGCGAATATCTTCGGAACTTGCGCCCGAAATGATCAATGGCATTGCAACATTGTCGTACACCGTTCTATCAAATAACAGATGATGATCTTGAAAAATCATCCCAATTTGCCGACGCAAAAAAGGGATCTCCCGATTTTTCAAACGACTAATATCATGGCCATTAAACAATATATGCCCAGCACTCGGGCGCTCAATACCACAAATAAGCTTCAGTAGCGTACTTTTACCAGCTCCTGAGTGACCAGTAAGAAAAGCCATTTCCCCTAGTTGTAGATGAAAATCTACCCCTTGGAGAGCCTGCCGGCCACCTCGATAAGCTTTACTGACGTGTTCAAAGCGAATCATCGAAAATTATTCCTCTCGGGCAAATAGAGCCTCGATAAAGTCATCGGCTTTAAATGGACGTAAGTCTTCAATACCCTCACCAATCCCGATATAACGAATAGGAATACCGAATTGATCAGCAATGGAGAAGATCACACCACCTTTTGCTGTGCCATCGAGTTTAGTCAATGTGATACCTGTCAGACCTACAGCATCATTAAAAAGTTTTGCCTGACTGACAGCATTTTGTCCAGTACTTGCATCTAGTGTTAGCATAATTTCATGTGGCGCTTCTTCATCCAGTTTTTTCATCACTCGGACAATTTTTTTCAATTCTTCCATCAGATGTGCTTTGTTTTGTAAACGCCCAGCAGTATCTGCAATCAGAACATCCACGCCTTTAGCTTTAGCTGATTGGATTGCATCAAAAATGACTGATGCAGGATCGGCGCCAGTATGTTGCGCAACAACAGGGATACGGTTACGTTCCCCCCAAACTTGTAATTGCTCAACAGCCGCCGCGCGGAAAGTATCCCCTGCCGCTAACATGACGGTTTTACCTTCAGATTGATATTGGCGAGCTAATTTACCAATCGTGGTCGTTTTACCAACACCATTGACCCCAACCATAAGAATAACATAGGGTTTCTTGTCTTCAATGACTAGCGGTTTATCCACTCCCGCTAAAATATCAGACATTTCTTCACGCAATTTACTGTATAGCGCCTCTGCATCTTTTAGCTCTTTACGGCTTGCGTGAGCGGTCAGGTTATCAATAATTTTACGTGTTGTATCAACACCCACATCGGCAATCAATAATTGTTCTTCTAATTCATCAAAAAGATCATCATCAATTTTCTTGCCAGTAAATAACCCAAGAAAACCTGAGCCTAAATTTTGACGTGTTTTCAGTAGCCCTTTCTTTAATCGAGCAAAAAAACCTTCCTTTTTAGGTTTTTCTTGCTCTGTTTGTTTCGGCTCTTCTTGCTCACTCAGAACCTCATCGCGTAACGCGACGATATCTTGAGCTTCCAGCTTAGCTTGTTCTTCTGCTTGGCGCTGACGTTCTGCTTCTTCCTCAGCT